>NZ_CAJPHP010000024.1:0-126835 GCF_905339975.1 Burkholderia sp. BCC1999
TCTTCGCAAGCGAGCCGCCGAATTTGCCGACCGCGGTCCGCGCGGCCGATACGATCACTACGTCCGTCATGTTCAATTCCTGCTTCGAAATCAGTTCGTCGTTCCGACGCCGGCACGCGCCGGCTGCAACGGGCGATGGCGCACGTCGGGCCATCCGGCGCGATCACGGTCGCACGCCGCCATACGGCGGACAACGCTCGCGCACACCGGCGGCACACCGGCACGGGCGCCTTGCGGCGAACCGGACGGCCGCCGGACACCGCGTAGCACACACGGCGTCCGGCGCCACCCGGCGCCGATCAAGCGGGTCGCGCTTGCACGCGACACGCTGTCATGCAGTTACGCAGCCGATTCGCGCGCAGCCGCGTCCTTGCGTGCGGCGGCAGCCGTCTGCTTGGCGCCGCGCGTGGCCGTTTCGCTGACCGCGTCGAAACCGCTCTGTGCGGCTTCGATCGCCTGACCCGTCGCTGCACGCACGGAGTCGGCCGCGGCCGTCGCCGCGGACAGCGCCGAATTCAGCGCGGCCACGACCGGCGCCGAGCCGGCCGGCGCGTGCTTCGACAGTTCGCCGAGCGCGTCCTTCAGGCGCTTGTCGTTCTGTTCGTACTGCGCCTGCGCGACCTTCGCCCATTCGGATTGCGTCGACACCGCGATGTCGAACAGATGGCGGCCGTACGACACGACCTTGCCGGCTGCTTCCTGCGGTGCGGCGATCTGCTGCGCAAAGCCCGCGGCCGGATTGCTGCTGTTGAACGCGTTCTTCAGCTTGTCCTCGTACTCTTCGAGCGCCGTCCGGGCCGCCTGCAGGTTGAGTTCGACGACAGCCTCGAAACCGTGGATCGCCGGACGGGCAATCGCAAACCACGCGGCGATACCGGACTGATAATCGGCGCTGAGTTTTTCGGGGGCAAATACGGACATCGGGCACGCTCCTGTTAGCAATGCGAGAGACGACATAAAGAAAAATGGAAGCTCGACCAGCCACCGCTTCCTTATTGACAACCCGTCACTTATTTGAGTGCGGGAAGTTGAAGGAGGCCATTCTAGATCGATTAATTGTCAATTAAATGGCATTAATACTAGGTGCAAACCCTTATTATCGCTTCCGACAGCCGCTGGAACCTTCGGCCCGCCGACATCGCAGAGAGGATCCCGCAGGGTTCGGTCCCGCAATGCCTTTTTACCTTTTTACAGGATAGCGCATCGTGACGTCGCGCAATATTTACCAATCCATTATTCCGTTTATTAGAAAACCGGCGCACATTGAAAATGGAGCAGTCACTTATGTAATCGTTTTTTCTGGATTTAATATGAAATCGTTTCCGGGATTATTAATGACGGAATCAATGATCGGACGAATTGCGGGTCGCAATGAAAATACGGCCGCATGAAGCGGCCGCGGTCGACACGGGAAAGCGCGCAATCAGCCGGCCAGTTCGCGATGCAGTGCGCGGAATTCCTGCGCGAGCTTGTGCCCCGGCTCGAGATGGATCACCGGCATCGACTGCTGATGCGATTCGCGAATCTTCACCGACGCCGACAGCCTCGACGCAAGCACCGGCAGCCCTTCATCGACGAGCTCGTCGACCAGCCGTTGCGGCAGGCTCGCGCGCGGCTGGAACTGGTTGATGACGATCCCTTCCACCTCGAGCGCCGCGTTGTGGTCCTGCTGGATTTCCTTCACGTTCTCGAGCAGCGTGTACAGCGCGCGGCGCGAGAAATCGTCGCAGTCGAACGGGATCAGGCAGCGCTCGACCGCGATCAGCGCCGAGCGCGTATAGAAATTCAGCGCGGGCGGCGTGTCGATGTACACGGCGTCGTAGGTGTCGAGCTCGTTCAGCGCGTCGCGCAGCTTGTAGATCTTGTAGCGCGATTCGAGCTTGCCGTGCAGCGTGTCGAGATCCGGATGCGCGGGCATCACGTCGAGCCCTTCGAACGGGGTCGGATGGATGAACGACGCGACGTCGACCGGACGGAAGTTGAAGGTCAGCGCGGTTTCGAAGAAACCGGCAACGCCCGGTTGCGCGTCGGCCGCGGCATCGCCGAGCAGGTAGCGCGTGGAGTTCGCCTGCGCATCGAGGTCGATGACGAGCGTGCGCAGCCCTTCGCTCGGACTGATCGCCGCCAGGTTGCAGACGATCGTCGACTTGCCCACGCCGCCCTTCTGGTTGAATACGACCCGCCGCATGGTGTCCCCTCGATCGAACGTCGAAAGGATCAGCTTAGCCGGTCAATCATGGCGGCCGCGTGACGCAGGTCGAATTGCGTGCGACTTGTGGACGGCGCACGTCAAATGCGCGGCAGCGCGCCCGAAACGTGCTGGTTGCCCGGCACGCACCACCGCCACGGGAATTCCGTGCCGACACGAATGCCGATGCGCGGCCCGCTCGTCGGATCCATGGGCGGCGCCGTGCCGTCGTCGACGATCGCGAACCCTCCACGCGCATCGACCAGGTCGACGCCATCCTGCGCGCCGCCGATCCCCATCGCCTGGGTCAGCCGCGCCGGCCCGCGGCACAAGTCGCGATCGCGCGTCTGCGGTGGCCGCGCCGCGCGCATTCGCTCGAGCCCGTGCAGCGGCTCCAGCGCGCGGATCAGCACACCGGTGCCTGTGCCGTCGGGGCCGCACACGCAGTTGCAGCACCAGTGCATGCCGTACGTGAAATAGACGTACAGATGCCCCGACGGCCCGAACATCGTCGCGTTGCGCGGCGTCCGGCCGCGATAGGTATGCGCGGCCGGATCGATCGCACCGGCATACGCCTCCACTTCGACGATGCGGCCGGCGCGGCCGTCCGCCGCCGCGAGGATCTTGTTGAGCAGTTGCGGGGCGACGTCGGTGGCCGTGCGGTCAAAGAACGCGCGCGGCAACACCGTGCCCGGCCAGAGCGGCGCGGTCTTATTGCGTCGCATGCTGCCCGGCCGTCGATGCAGCCAGAAAAAGCTGACGGTATGCATCGACCAGTTCATTGAGACCGAACGCGAGATTTCGTCCGCTCGGATTGGGGAGCACCCCGACACTCGCGCCCTGCATGCGGGCCGGCTGCAGCCCCCACTGGACTTCGCGCTGCCCCGACAGCGCCGAGTACGCGGCCTTGCCGAGAAAGGCGATGAAGCGCGGCCGGTAACGCACGATCTTCTGCTCGAACGCGGCGGCCGCGGCAACGAATTCCGCGCGCGAGAGTTGGTCGGCACTTGCCGTCGGCCGCGTCACGACCGCCGTCAGACCGCAGCCGTACTGGAGGATCGTGCGATCGTCCTGCGGCGCGATTTCCGTCGGCGTGAAGCCGGCGAGATGGATCACGCGCCAGAAGCGGTTGCTTCTGCCCGCGAAGTGATGCCCGGTCACGGCCGCGGTCAGGCCGGGATTGATCCCGCAGAACAGCACGCCGAGATGATCGACGATAAGGTCGGGAAGTTCGTCAGCCACGTTTTACCCGGAGTGCGATGTGCAGGAACAGGAACGCCGTAAACGAAGCAAGGCCCGAAGGCCCGGGCCAAGCAAACGGCTTGACTCGGACATTCGGGCCCATCGTGATGCGGGATGCCGACTGGGCGATCAGAACGGGATATCGTCGTCCATCTCGTCGAAGCCGCCGCCGGCCGGTGCGCTCGGACGGCTTTGCGCGCCGCCGCCAGCACCGCCACGCGCCGCGCCGCCGGCACGACCGCCGCCGCCACCGCCGCGTTCCATCTGCTCGCCGCGACCGCCGCCGCCGCCACCACCGTAGCCGCCGCCGTAACCGCCTTCGTCACCGCCGCCACCGCCGCCCGCACCGCGGCCGCCGAGCATTTGCATCTGTTCGGCCACGATTTCGGTCGAGTAACGATCCTGGCCGTCCTGGCCCTGCCACTTGCGCGTGCGGATGCGGCCTTCGATATAGACCGACGAACCCTTCTTCAGGTATTCGCTGACGATTTCCGCCAGACGGCCGAAGAACGCGACGCGATGCCACTCGGTCATTTCCTTGAAATCGCCGCTTGCCTTGTCCTTGTAGCGGTCGGTCGTCGCGAGACGGATGTTCGCAACCGCGTCGCCGCTCGGCAGGTAACGGACTTCAGGATCGGCGCCGAGATTGCCGACGAGGATGACCTTGTTGACGGATGCCATGTGTTTCTCCAGTAAATTCGATGCCGGGCCGCCGGCGCATATTGCCGGGACGGCCCACCGGGCAAGCCGGCGCGCGGCCGGCGCCTGCCCGAAATGAGGTTCAGGCCTTGCGCGGCGGCGCTTTCATGCTGGCCGCGATTATAAGCCACGCGGCCACGAGCCCCGAACACGTATAGAAGACCGTGTTGGCGCCCCCGTGCTTCAGCAGCCAGCCGCCCACGATGCCGCCGAGCGCGAGCCCGATCGACTGCGTGGTGTTGTAGACGCCCGTGGCCGCGCCCTTGCGCGAACCGGGCGCGAGCTTCGACACGAGCGACGGCTGCGACGCTTCCAGGATGTTGAAACCGAGGAAGTAGACGAAGAGAATCGCCGCCACAATCAGGATGGTATGCGGTGCGCTGCCGAGCAACAATTGACCGATCAGGATAGCCAGAATGCCGCCGAGCAGCACCGGCTTCATCTTGCCCCGTTTTTCCGCGACGATGATCGCCGGGACCATCATCACGAACGCGAGCCCCATCACCGGCAGGTAGACTTTCCAGTGCGCGGCGACCGGCAGCCCGCCGTCGACCAGCAGGCGCGGCACGACGAGGAACAGCGCCGTCTGCGTCGCGTGCAGCACCAGCACGCCGAAGTTCAGGCGCAGCAGCTCGACGTTGTGCAGCACCTCGGCGAACGGCGCGGGCACGTGCACGGGCTTCGCCGCATCGGGCACGATCCACAGCACGACGCCGATCGCGAGGATCGACAACACGCCGACGATCGCGAACAGCCCGCTCATCCCGACCCAGTGGAACACGATCGGCGCGCCGACGATCGCGACCGCGAACGACACGCCGATCGAGCCGCCGACCATCGCCATCGCCTTCGTGCGGTTCTGCTCGGAGGTCAGGTCGGCGATGAACGCGAGCACCGCGGACGACACCGCGCCCATCCCCTGGATCACGCGGCCGACGATGATCCACGTGATGTCGTGCGCGGACGCGGCGACGAAGCTGCCGATCGCGAAGATCACGAGGCCCGTGGCGATCACCGGCTTGCGGCCGAACTTGTCGGACGCCCAGCCGTAGAAGATGTAGAACAGCGACTGCGTGACGCCGTAGGCCCCGAGCGCGAGGCCGACGAGCAGCACGTTGTCGCCGCCCGGGATGGTTTTCGCGTAGACCGAGAACACCGGCATGATCATGAACAGGCCGAGCATGCGCAGCGCGAAGATCGCCGCGAGCGACGTGGTCGCGCGCAGTTCGGGCGCAGTCATGCGGGAAGACGTGGCAGACGGATTGGACATCGGGAATGAATTTCGAATGATCGGAGTGTCCGCCCGGCGGCGGGCGGCGGAAGATCAGGACCGGCGGCCCGGGAGGCCTGGCGGGCGACACGTCGGGGCAGGATGCTGACGGCCCGCGGGCCGCCCGGAACCGTGCGGCGCGACCGCTTTCCCCGGTGCGGGTGTCGCCTTGCTGCCACCTGCTGTAAAGGCTGGGGGCCGTAAACGACGGTCTCGAAAAGCCGTTATAGTAGCAGGTTTGGTTCCCTCCATTTTCGCCAGGTTCATGGAACAGATCCGTATCCGTGGGGCGCGCACCCACAACCTGAAAAACGTCAATCTCGACCTGCCGCGCCACAAGCTGGTCGTGATTACCGGGTTGTCCGGGTCGGGCAAGTCGTCGCTCGCGTTCGACACCCTTTATGCCGAGGGCCAGCGCCGCTACGTCGAAAGCCTGTCCGCGTATGCCCGCCAGTTCCTGCAACTGATGGAGAAACCCGACGTCGACCTGATCGAGGGCCTGTCGCCCGCGATCTCGATCGAACAGAAGGCGACGTCCCACAACCCGCGTTCGACCGTCGGCACGGTCACCGAAATCCACGACTACCTGCGACTTTTGTACGCACGTGTCGGCACGCCTTACTGCCCCGACCATGAGATCCCGCTCGAGGCGCAGAGCGTGTCGCAGATGGTCGACGCGGCGCTCGCGCTGCCCGAGGAAACCAAGCTGATGATCCTCGCGCCCGTCGTCGCCGACCGCAAGGGCGAGCACGCCGAGCTGTTCGAGGACATGCAGGCGCAGGGCTTCGTGCGCTTTCGCGTACGCTCGGGCGGCGGCACCGCGAACGAAGGCGTCGCGAAGATCTACGAAGTCGAGTCGCTGCCGAAGCTGAAGAAGAACGACAAGCACACGATCGACGTCGTCGTCGACCGCCTGAAAGTGCGCCCGGACATGAAGCAGCGGCTCGCCGAATCGTTCGAGACGGCGCTGCGCCTCGCCGACGGCCGCGCGATCGCGCTGGAGATGGACACCGACCGCGAACACCTGTTCAGCTCGAAGTTCGCGTGCCCGATCTGCTCGTACTCGCTGCAGGAGCTCGAGCCGCGCCTGTTCTCGTTCAACAACCCGATGGGCGCGTGCCCGGAATGCGACGGCCTCGGCCAGATCACGTTCTTCGACCCGAAGCGGGTCGTCGCGCACCCGTCGCTGTCGCTCGCCGCCGGCGCCGTGAAGGGCTGGGACCGCCGCAACCAGTTCTACTTCCAGATGCTGCAGAGTCTCGCGGCGTTCTACGAATTCGACATCGACGCCGCGTTCGAGGACCTGCCGGAAAAGATCCGGAAGGTGCTGCTGTTCGGCTCGGGCAAGCAGACGATCCCGTTCTCGTACATCAACGAGCGTGGCCGCACGACGATCCGCGAGCACGTATTCGAGGGGATCATCCCGAACCTCGAGCGCCGCTACCGCGAGACCGATTCGGTCGCGGTACGCGAAGAGCTGTCGAAGTACCAGAACAACCAGCCGTGCCCGTCGTGCGACGGCACGCGCCTGCGCCGCGAGGCGCGCCACGTGCGGATCGGCACCGGCGACTACGCGCGCGGCATCTATGAAATCAGCGGCTGGCCGCTGCGCGATGCGCTCGGCTATTTCGACGGCCTGACGCTCGAAGGCGCGAAGCGCGAGATCGCCGACAAGGTGATCAAGGAAATCGTCGCGCGCCTGACGTTCCTGAACAACGTCGGCCTCGACTACCTGTCGCTCGAGCGCAGCGCCGAGACCCTGTCGGGCGGCGAGGCGCAGCGCATCCGGCTCGCGTCGCAGATCGGCTCGGGCCTGACAGGCGTGATGTACGTGCTCGACGAGCCGTCGATCGGCCTGCACCAGCGCGACAACGACCGCCTGATCGCGACGCTCAAGCATCTGCGCGACCTCGGCAACTCGGTGATCGTCGTCGAGCACGACGAGGACATGATCCGCACGGCCGACTACGTCGTCGACATGGGCCCCGGCGCGGGCGAGCACGGCGGCGTGATCGTGGCTGAAGGCACGCCGAAGCAGGTGCAGTCGAACCCGCAGTCGCTCACCGGCCAGTACCTGCTCGGCAAGCGCACGATCGAGTACCCGGACGAGCGGCTCGCACCCGATCCCGAGCGGATGCTGCGCATCGTCGACGCGTACGGCAACAACCTGAAGCACGTCGATCTCGAGCTGCCGATCGGCTTGCTGACCTGCATCACCGGCGTGTCGGGCTCCGGCAAGTCGACGCTGATCAACGACACGCTGTATCACGCGGTCGCGCGCCACCTGTACGGCTCGTCGGCCGAGCCGGCGCCGCACGAGGCGATCGAGGGCCTCGAGCACTTCGACAAGGTGATCAACGTCGACCAGTCGCCGATCGGCCGCACGCCGCGCTCGAACCCGGCCACCTACACGGGCCTGTTCACGCCGATCCGCGAGCTGTTCTCGGGTGTGCCGACCTCGAAGGAGCGCGGCTACGATCCGGGCCGCTTCTCGTTCAACGTGAAGGGCGGCCGCTGCGAATCGTGCCAGGGCGACGGCGTGCTGAAGGTCGAGATGCACTTCCTGCCGGACGTCTACGTGCCGTGCGACGTGTGCCACGGCAAGCGCTACAACCGCGAAACGCTCGAAGTGCAGTACAAGGGCAAGAACATCAGCGAAGTGCTCGACATGACGGTCGAGCACGCGTACGAGTTCTTCAGCGCGGTGCCGGTCATCGCGCGCAAGCTGAAGACACTGCTCGACGTCGGCCTCGGCTACATCCGCCTCGGCCAGTCGGCCACGACGCTGTCGGGCGGCGAGGCGCAGCGCGTGAAACTGTCGCTGGAGCTGTCGAAGCGCGATACCGGCCGCACGCTGTACATCCTCGACGAGCCGACCACCGGCCTGCACTTCCACGACATCGCGCTACTGCTCGAAGTGATCCACCGGCTGCGCGACCAGGGCAACACGGTCGTGATCATCGAGCACAACCTCGACGTGATCAAGACAGCCGACTGGGTGATCGACCTCGGCCCCGAAGGCGGCGCCGGCGGCGGCCAGATCATCGCGCAGGGCACGCCCGAGCAGGTCGCGAAGACGAAGGCGAGCTTCACCGGCAAGTACCTCGCGCCGCTGCTCAAGCGCACGGCCCGCAAGGTCGCGGCCGGCTGACGGCCGCCGCCTTCCCGCGCGCGGCCGCCCGGCCGCGCGCGCCCCTCCTTCGCGCCGCGCAACCGGCCTCCCCTCGTTTTCCCTTCTGCGTTTACACCATGCGCCAAACGGCCCCATTGCGGACCATAATGGCAGCTATACTTTACGGTCGTAAGGTTCTCCGTACGCACCAATCCGGTGCGGCGCCGGGCGAACACGGCTCTGCCGCGCATTCCGCGGCATGACACACGAACGACAGGAATCCACGATGGAGAAGCAACCAGACTCGTCGCGCGATGCGCAGAATCGCGAACCGCACCTGCGCAGCGTGCGACTGACGAGCGACTTCAGCCTGCCGAAGCTGTCGGCGCTCGAGATCGGCAGCTACCTGTTCGCGATCCTCGCCATGTGGCTCGTGATCGAGCTCAAGCTGCTCGGCGGCCTGCTGGCCGGCCTGCTCGTCTACCAGCTGATCCACACGATCGCCCCCGTGATCGAACGCCACACCACGAGCATGCGCGCGCGCTGGGTCGCCGTCGTGCTGCTGTCGATCGCGATCGTCGGCGCGCTGACGAGCCTGACGATCGGCATCATCGAACACTTCGAGCGCACGGTGCCGAACCTGCAGAGCCTGCTCGACCAGCTGATGCAGATCGTCGAGCAAACCCGCGCGCGCACGCCGGCCTGGATCGCGAACCTGCTGCCCGTCGACGTCGAGCAGATGAAGACGAAGGCCGCCGTGCTGATGCACTCGCACATGGACCAGCTCCAGCAGAGCGGCAAGAGCGTCGCGCGCGGCTTCGGCCACATCCTGTTCGGGATGATCATCGGCGCGATGATCGCGATCGGCGTCGAGCACGGCAAGGTGCGCCGGCCGCTGTCGACCGCGCTGGTCACGCGCGTGTCGCGCTTCGCCGACGCATTCCGCCGGATCGTGTTCGCACAGATCAAGATCTCCGCGATCAACGCGGTGTTCACCGGCATCTACCTGCTCGTCGCGCTGCCGATCTTCCACCAGCGGCTGCCGCTGTCGAAAACGCTCGTGCTCGTCACGTTCATCGTCGGCCTGCTGCCCGTGATCGGCAACCTGATCTCGAACACGCTGATCGTCGCCGTGTCGCTGTCGGTCAGCATGGGCACCGCAATCGCGTCGCTCGCATTCCTCGTGATCATCCACAAGCTCGAATACTTCCTGAACGCGAAGATCATCGGCGGCCAGATCGAGTCGCGCGCGTGGGAGCTGCTGCTCGCGATGCTGATCATGGAAGCCGCGTTCGGGCTGCCCGGCGTGATCGCCGCGCCGATCTTCTATGCGTACCTGAAGCGCGAGCTGTACCTGCTGCGGCTGATCTGAAGACGCCCGCGCGCCCAGGCTCGAGCAACAAAAAACGCCGCACTCCGTAAAGGGTGCGGCGTTTTTGCTGGTACGGGCCCGCGCCGGTCAATCAGCGGAACACGACCGTCTTCGTCCCGTTCAGCACGATCCGGTGCTCGACGTGCCACTTCACCGCGCGTGCGAGCGTCACGCACTCGACGTCGCGGCCGATCGCGGTCAGCTGGTCGGGCGTCATGCTGTGGTCGACGCGCTCGACTTCCTGCTCGATGATCGGGCCTTCGTCGAGATCGGTCGTCACGTAGTGCGCGGTCGCGCCGATCAGCTTCACACCGCGGTCGAACGCCTGGTAGTAAGGTTTCGCGCCCTTGAAGCTCGGCAGGAACGAATGGTGGATGTTGATCGCACGCCCGGCGAGCTGCTCGCACATGTTCGGCGACAGGATCTGCATGTAGCGCGCGAGCACGACGAGATCGGCCTGGTGCTCGTCGATCACTTCCAGCACGCGCGCTTCCTGCGCGGCCTTCGCGGCATCGGTCGAACCGCCGATCAGCGGAAAGTGATGGAACGGGATGTTGTAGCTCGCGGCGAGCTGGTAGAACTCCTTGTGGTTCGACACGATCGCCGGGATCTCGATCGGCAGCTGGCCGGTGCGATAGCGGAACAGCAGGTCGTTCAGGCAATGGCCGATCTTCGACACCATGATCACGACGCGCGGCTTCACGGCCGCGTCGTGCAGTTCCCAGCGCATCGAGAACTGCTCGGCGAGCGGTGCGAACTCCTTGCGCAGCGTGTCGAGCGCCGTCGCGGCATCCGTGCCGTCGCCGTCCTGCTCGAAGTGCACGCGCATGAAGAACTCGCTGGTGCGGCTGTCGCCGAACTGCGCCGAATCGAGGATGTTGTTGCTGCGGTCGAACAGGAAGCCCGAGACCGCGTGGACGATGCCGTGCCGGTCGGGGCACGACAGTTTCAAGATAAAGCTGTGATCGGTCGGCATGACCGCTACTCCCTTTGTTTCCGTATTCGTCAAATTGCCCGTTCGCCGCGCCTGCGTCACGCGGCCGGGGCGAACAGCGCGTCGATGCCGGCCGCGTCGGCCGCCAGAATCCAGCCGTGGCGCAGCAGCGTATCGAGCGTCGCGAGGCTCGCGTCCATCGTCGCGCGGCCTTCGCGCAGCCAGCCGATCACCTCGGGCACGCCGGCCAGCAGGTGCTCGGCCACTTCGCCATCCTGGTTGCGCGGCGCGAAGTCGTTCGGCAGCGGCAGGTCGTACACGAAAATCAGTTCGGACTGCGTGCCTTCCGGCAGCGAGTTCAGCACCTGCACCGCGCGGCCCGCGATCGCGCGCGCGGCCAGTTCGGGCGGAATGCCGGCTTCTTCCCAGCACTCCTTTGCGAGCGTCTCGTGAACACCCAGGCCCCAGCCGATACCGCCCGCGACGACATTGTCGAGCATGCCGGGGTCGGTGGCCTTGGTCTCGCTGCGGCGGCCGAGCCACATCTGCGGCACCGCCGCAGCGCGCGGCTCGCCCGGCGCAACCGCATATTCTACGATGCCGTTCACGTGCACCGCATAGGTCTGCGTGCCGAAGAAGCGCGACGCGGCGCGCTCGATGTACGCGAGCGGCGGATCGTCGAAGCGGTTGCGGATCGCGTAGATCTCGTCGCGCCAGCCGGGAATCGCGCCTTCGGCCGCGAGCGCGCCGATCGCGCTTGCCAGCGCCATGCTGCGCGCGTCGACCGAGTCGTAGCGCGCCGACAGCACGACACGCTCGTCGGACAACTCGAACACGTCGGGCCAGCGCGCGAGCTTCGCGACGTCCTGGCGGCGCACCCAACCGACCGCCTGGCCGGCGATCTCGAAACGCAGGTGCGCGGCCGGGTCGAAACGGCGCGCGGCCGCGATACACGGAAACGTCATCGCGATCAGTCCTTCAGCGCGACGCGGATGCCGATCGCGATGAACGTCGCGCCGGCGATCCGGTCGAGCCACACGCCGGCCTTCGGGCGGCGCTTCAGCCATGCGCCGATCATGCCCGCGCCGACGCCGAACAGCGAGAAGACCACGGCCGTCTGCAGCATGAACAGCGCGCCGAGTTCGAACATCTGCAGCGTCACGCCCTGGGCGCCATGCGGATCGACGAACTGCGGCAGGAACACGACGAAGAACAGCGTGACCTTCGGGTTCATCAGGTTGCCGATCACGCTCTGCCGGAAGATCGTGCCGAGCGGCTGCGGCGGGCGCGCATGCGCGTTCGCGAGGCCCTGGCTGCGCAGCGCCTTGATACCGATCCACACGAGATAGGCCGCACCCGCGAGCTTCAGGATCTGGAACGCGACCGGCGACGAACGCAGCACGGCCGCGACGCCGAGCGCCGCGAGCGTCGTGTGGAACAGGATCCCGGCGGTGAAGCCGAGCGCGGCGACAAAGCCGGCCGCGCGGCCCTGCGAGATGCCGCGCGCGAGCACCTGCAGGTTGTCGGGACCGGGCGCGAACGTGATCGCGATCGACGTGGCGAGAAACAGCATGAAGTTGGGCATCGGTGACCTCGCTGTATGACGGACGCTAACGCTGGCCTGCGCTCAGTGGCCGCCGAATTCGGTAACGGTATAGACGGGCAGGCCCGCGTTGCGCAGCAGCGCCGAGCCGCCGAGATCGGGCAGGTCGATGATCGCCGCGCCTTCGACGACCACCGCGCCGAGCCGCTGCAGCAGGTTGCGTCCCGCCATCATCGTGCCGCCGGTCGCGATCAGGTCGTCCATGATGATCACGCGGTCGCCGGGGCGGCACGCGTCTTCGTGGATCTCGACCGTCGCGCTGCCGTATTCGAGGTCGTACGATTCCGAGCGCGTCTTGTACGGCAGCTTGCCGACCTTGCGGATCGGCACGAAGCCGACGCTCAGTTCGTACGCGACGATCGGCGCGATGATGAAGCCGCGCGCGTCGAGGCCCGCGACATAGTCGAGCTTCGCATCGACATAGCGTTCGACGAACAGGTCGACGAGGATGCGCAGCGCCTTCGGGCTCTGCAGCAGCGTCGTAATGTCGCGGAACTGCACGCCCGGCTGCGGCCAGTCGGGCACCGTGCGGATCTGGCTGTGGATGAAGGCGACCGGATCGAGCGGTGCGCCCGACGACGAATGCGGCATGAAACTCTCCGAAAAAAACGGTGCGCGAAGATCGGGCACCGTTTCGAATAAATACGGGTCAGGTTATCAAACCAAGCGCGGCTCAGGCGGCCGCGGCCGGCGGATCGCGCCGATGGCGGGACAACCGCTCCTCCGCGAGCGCGAGCGCCTCGGGCAGCCCGCGCAGCACCACGATGTCGCTCGCGCGCAGCTTGGTCTGCGGATCGGGTTCGACGCCGCGGATGCCGTGCCGGCGGATCGCCGTGACTTCCAGCCCGAGCGCATACAGCCCGAGTTCTTCCAGCGAACGCCCGACCGCGTCCGCGCGCGCATCGACCGGCACCGATTGTAGCCGCACCTGCTCGTGGTCGTCGTCGTCCGCGTCGTCCGCACCGCGGAAATAGCCGCGCAGCAGGCTGTAACGCTCGTCGCGCATTTCCTCGACGCGCCGCACGACCTTGCGCATCGGCACGCCGACCAGCACCAGCGTGTGCGACGCGAGCATCAGGCTGCCCTCGACGATCTCCGGAATCACCTCGGTCGCGCCGGCCGCGAGCAGCTTCTCGAGATCGGCATCGTCGACGGTACGCACGATCGCCGGCAGAGTCGGCTCGAGCTCGTGCACGTGGTGCAGCACGCGCAGCGCCGACGGCGTGTTCGCATAGGTGATCGCAACGGCGGCCGCGCGGTGGATACCGGCCGCGAGCAGCGATTCGCGGCGCGCCGCGTCGCCGAACACGACCGATTCGCCGGCCGTCGCGGCCGCGCTCACGCGATCGGGATCGAGGTCGAGCGCGACGTACGAAATGCCTTCCTGTTCGAGCATCCGTGCCAGGTTCTGCCCCGCACGGCCGTAGCCGCAGATGATCACGTGGCCGCGCTGCTTCAGGCTTTGCGTCGCGATCCGCGTCATCTGCAGCGACTGCTGCATCCATTCCGTCGACGACAGCCGCATCACGATCCGGTCGGCGTTCTGGATCAGGAACGGCGCGGCGAGCATCGACAGCAGCATCGACGCGAGGATCGCCTGCAGCAGCGTCGAATCGACGAGATGCCGGTCGAGGATCAGGTTCAGCAGCACGAAGCCGAATTCGCCGGCCTGCGCGAGGCCGATACCGGTGCGCATCGCGACGCCCGGCGTCGCGCCGAACAGCCGCGCGAGCCCCGCGATCATCGTCCCCTTGAACAGGATCTGGCCGACGAAGAAGCCCAGCACGAGCAACGGATGCTCCCAGATCACGCGCGGATCCAGCAGCATCCCCGTCGTCACGAAGAACAGGCCGAGCAGCACGTCGCGGAACGGCTTGATGTCCTCTTCCACCTGATGGCGGAACGGCGTCTCGGAGATGAGCATCCCCGCGATGAACGCGCCGAGCGCGAGCGACAGGCCGAAGCGGTCGGTGATGAACGCGGCGCCGAGCGTGACGAGCAGCAGGTTCAGCACGAACAATTCCTGCGAGCGGCGCCGCGCGACGACGTTGAGCCAGCGCGTCATGAAGCGCTGGCCGATGACCAGCAGCAGCGTGAGTGCGATCACGATCTTCACGGCCGCGAAGCCGAGCGTGATCGCGAGGTCCTTCGACGATTCGGCGCCGAACGCGGCGATCACGATCAGCAGCGGCACCACCGCGAGATCCTGGAACAGCAGCACGCCGAAGATGTTGCGACCGTGCTCGGTCTCGATCTCGAGCCGCTCGGCGAGCATCTTCGACACGATCGCCGTCGACGACATCGCGAGCGCGCCGCCGAGCGCGATGCTGCCCTGCCACGTGATGTGCACCCAGTGCTCGAACACCATGCCGAGCACGAGCGCGAGCACGAGCGTCGCGACCACCTGCAGCAACCCGAGCCCGAACACGAGCCGCTGCATCGCCCTCAGCTTCGCGAGCGAGAATTCGAGGCCGATCGAAAACATCAGGAACACCACGCCGAACTCAGCGAGGTGCTCGGCCCGTTCGAGATCCGCGGCGATACCGAACGAATGCGGGCCGACCAGGATGCCGACGGTCAGATAGCCGAGCATCGGCGGCAGGTTCAACGAGCGGAATACGACGACGCCCACCACCGAGGCCAGCAGCAGCAGCAGGGTCATTTCGAGCGGGGAAATCACAGGCGAAGCGTCCTCGTTCGTCGGGGCCACGGCAATGCGGGCGCGGGTGGTGGCGGTGGACAGGCGACATCGGACGAGACCGAAGGCCCGGCGCGGCGAACAAACGCCTTTGCTATACTCCGCGCATGATAGCGAAAATCAATGATGACCGGGCGCTCGCGCTCGCCCGCGACGTGCTCGACATCGAGGCGGACGCCGTGCGCGCGCTGCGCGACCAGCTCGACGGCGGCTTCGTCCAGGCCGTCGCGCTGCTGCTCGGCTGCCGCGGCCGCGTGGTGGTGTCCGGCATCGGCAAATCAGGGCATATCGCCCGCAAGATCGCAGCCACACTGGCCAGCACCGGTACGCCGGCGTTCTTCGTCCACCCCGCCGAGGCCAGCCACGGCGACCTCGGGATGGTCACCTCCGACGACGTCTTCATCGGCATCTCCTATTCCGGCGAATCGGAAGAGCTCGTCGCGATCCTGCCGCTCGTGAAGCGGATCGGCGCGAAGCTGATCGCGATCACGGGCCGCGCGGAGTCGAGCCTCGGCACGCTCGCCGACGTGAACCTGAACGCCGCGGTGTCGAAGGAAGCGTGCCCACTGAACCTCGCGCCCACCGCGAGCACGACCGCCGCGCTCGCGCTCGGCGATGCGCTTGCCGTCGCCGTGCTCGACGCGCGCGGCTTCGGTTCGGAAGATTTCGCGCGCTCGCACCCGGGCGGCGCGCTCGGCCGGCGCCTGCTCACCTACGTGCGCGACGTGATGCGCTCGGGCGACGACGTCCCGTCCGTCGGGCTCGACGCGACGCTGTCGGACGCGCTGTTCCAGATCACCGCCAAGCGCCTCGGCATGACGGCCGTGGTCGACGCCGGCGGCAAGGTCGTCGGCATCTTCACGGACGGCGACCTGCGCCGCGTGCTCGCGCGCGACGGCGATTTCCGCACGCTGTCGATCACCGACGTGATGACGCGCGACCCGCGCACGATCGCACCGGATCATCTCGCGGTCGAAGCCGTGGAACTGATGGAGCGCCACCGGATCAACCAGATGCTCGTGGTCGATGCCGACGGCGCGCTGATCGGCGCGCTGAACATGCACGACCTGTTTTCGAAGAAGGTGATCTAATGAGCGCAGCGCTGACTGCGGCCGAACGCGCGAGCCGCGTGAAGCTCATGATTTTCGACGTCGACGGCGTGCTGACCGACGGCGGCCTGTTGTTTACCGCGACCGGCGACACGATGAAGTCGTTCAACTCGCTCGACGGCCACGGTGTGAAGCTGCTCGGCGAAGCCGGCATCGCGACCGCGATCATCACGGGCCGCCGCTCGGATATCGTCGCGGCGCGCGCGAAGGAAATGAAGATCGCGCACCTGTTCCAGGGCGTCGAGAACAAGCTCACCGTGTTCGCCGACCTGATCGCGTCGCTCGGCCTCACCGCCGACGCGTGCGGCTACATGGGCGACGACTGGCCCGACCTGCCCGTGATGCTGCGTTGCGGCTTCGCGACGGCCCCCGCGAACGCGCACCCCGAGGTGATCGCCCGCGCGCACTGGGTGGCCGAGGCCCGCGGCGGCCAGGGCGCCGTGCGCGAAGTCTGCGACGCGATCCTGCGCGCGCAGCGCCGCTACGACGCGCTGCTCGCAGCGGCCTGCGGAGCCTGACGGATGAATACGCATTTCCGCTGGACCCAGCTGCTGCCGCTCGTCGCGGTCGCCGCGCTCGCGGGCATCACGTGGTGGCTGCTGCAGGCCACGCTGCCGCCGCCCGGCGAGGGCATCGTGCAGCCGAAGCGCCACACGCCCGACTATTTCGCGGACAACTTCTCGGTCACCGAGCTCGACCAGTCCGGCACGACCCAGTACCGGCTGACGGCCGCGAAGCTGATCCATTACGAAGACACTGAAAACAGCGACCTGACCGATCCGGCCATGCGCGCGTTCCAGCCCGGCAAACCGGTCGTGACGACCACCGCGAAGCGCGGCACCGTCAACGGCGACGTGTCGATCGTCGATTTGTACGACAATGCGCGCATCCTCCGTGCGGCCGGCGGCGGCGATCCGCAGATGCAGGCTGATTCCCAGCATTTCCGGATCTTCGTCAATGACGATGTGATCCAGACCGAAAAGCCGGTTAAACTTCAGCGCGGCCTGTCGCTCGTCAACGCGACCGACGGCATGAAGTACAACAACGTCACCCGGGTCATCGAGCTTTACGGCAACGTGCGCGGCACGATCGCCGCCGCGGACACGTCCGGCGGCTCGAAAGGTCAACCCAAGTGACGCATCCCTCACGTGACTGCATGAACGAACCGTTCCCTCGACAGATTTCCGGCGGCGCTGCGCGCGCCGTCCGCGCCGCGCTCGCCGCGACGCTCGTGGCGCTCCCGCTGATCGGGCTGGCGCCGCTCGCCCATGCCGAGAAGGCCGACCAGAGCAAGCCGATCAACGTCGAGGCCGACAACCTGACCTATGACGACCTGAAGCAGGTCACGGTCGCGACCGGCAACGTCGTGATCACGAAGGGCACGATCATCATCAAGGGCGATCGCGTCGAAGTGCGCCAGGACCCGGAAGGCTATCAGTACGCAACGTCGTTCGGCAGCAGCAAGAAGCACGCGACGTTCCGCCAGAAGCGCGAAGGCCTCGACGAATACATCGACGGCGACGGCGAGCGCATCGACTACGACGGCAAGCAGGACCTGACCACGCTGACGACCGCCGCGACCGTACGCCGCCTGCAGGGCTCGTCGACTGTCGCCGATACCGTGCACGGCAGCGTGATCACGTACGACGGCCAGCGTGACTTCTATACCGCGAAGGGCGGCAAGGACGTCGCCGCGCCGGGCAACCCGAACGGCCGCGTGCGCGCGATGCTGTCGCCGAAGAACGGCGGCCCCGCGCCGCTGAACGGCGCGCCGGCAAAGCTGTCGCCGTCGACCACGATCCAGGGAGCGCCGGGCCAATGAACGCGCTACCGAACCGCCAGCCGGCCGGCACCACGAGCTCGCTCGTCGTCCGCAACCTGAAGAAGCGCTACGGCTCGCGCACGGTCGTCAAGGACGTGTCGCTCGACGTGAAGAGCGGCGAAGTCGTCGGCCTGCTCGGCCCGAACGGCGCCGGCAAGACCACGTCGTTCTACATGATCGTCGGCCTCGTGCCGCTCGACGCGGGCGAGATCTCGCTGAACGGCAGCTCGATCAGCCTGCTGCCGATTCACAAGCGCGCGTCGCTCGGCCTGTCGTACCTGCCGCAGGAAGCGTCAGTGTTCCGCAAGCTGACCGTCGAGGAAAACATCCGCGCGGTGCTCGAGCTGCAGTACGGCGAAGACGGCAAGCGGCTGTCGAAGGACGCGATCTCGTCGCGCACCGAGGCACTGCTCGACGAACTGCAGATCGGCCACCTCCGCGAGAATCCCGCGCTGTCGCTGTCGGGCGGTGAACGACGCCGCGTCGAAATCGCGCGCGCGCTCGCAACCAACCCGAACTTCATCCTGCTCGACGAACCGTTCGCCGGTGTCGACCCGATCGCGGTGCTCGAGATCCAGAAGATCGTCAAGTTCCTGAAGCAGCGCAACATCGGCGTGCTGATCACCGATCACAACGTCCGCGAAACGCTCGGCATCTGCGATCACGCGTACATCATCAGCGACGGCTCGGTGCTCGCCGCCGGCGCACCGAGCGAAATCATCGAAAACGAAAGCGTGCGCCGCGTGTACCTCGGCGAACACTTCCGCATGTAACGCTCCCTCGTGGCTGGCTGCCCCCGCCCGGCATCGCCGCGCGGGGCGGCTCCCCGCTTTGCAACCATGCCCGCGGCCATGCCTGCGGCCGGGCCGCGCGCCGCGCGTAATCGCGGATGGCTCAATGCGCCTGGGTCGTGGCAAACTGCCGGTATGACTCCCTCCTTGCCATGAAAGCCAGCCTTCAACTCCGCCTGTCGCAACATCTGGCGCTGACGCCGCAGCTGCAGCAGTCGATCCGGCTCCTGCAGTTGTCGACGCTCGAATTGCAGCAGGAAGTCGCGATGGCCGTCGCGCAGAACCCGCTGCTCGAGAACGACGACGAATGGATCGCGAGCCCGCTGCGCGTCGCGGCGGACGGATCGCTGATCGCGCAGACGCCGCCCGCGCAGAACACCGAGCCGGCCTCGTCTAACGGTAGCAGCACGTCCAGCGATCGTACCGAGCGCGACGAGCGAGGCGGCGCCGACGATTACGACGGTTATGGGTCCGGCGACGGCAACGACGGCCCGCAATGGAATCTCGACGAGTTCGGCCGCGCGAGCGGCGCGTCCGACGACGACGATCTCCCACCGCTGCAGGTGCAGGAAGCCGCGACGTCGCTGCGCGACCACCTGTCCGCGCAGTTGCGCGTCACGCAGGCCGGCCCGCGCGATCGTGCGCTCGTGATGTTCCTGATCGAATCGCTCGACGACGACGGCTACCTGACCGCGACGCTCGACGAAGTACTCACCGACCTGCCGCCCGAGCTGGAAATCGACTGCGACGAACTGAACGCGGCGCTCGCGCTGCTGCACAGCTTCGACCCGGCCGGCGTCGGCGCGCGCTCGGCGTCCGAATGCCTGAAGCTGCAGCTGCTGCGCCTCGATCCGTCCCCGACACGCACGCTCGCGCTCGAGATCGTGTCGCAGCATCTCGAACTGCTCGCCGCCCGCGATTTCACACGGTTGCGCAAGCACCTGAAGGCAAGCGACGACGCGCTGCGCGACGCGCATGCGCTGATCCGCTCGCTGGAGCCGTTCCCCGGCGCCGCGTACGGCAAGGCCGAGGCCGACTACGTCGTGCCCGACATCATCGTGAAGAAGGCCGGCCAGGGATGGCTCGCGGAGCTCAATCCGGAGGTCGTGCCGCGCCTGCGGATCAACAACCTGTACGCGAACATCCTGCGCAACAGCCGCGGGGATCCGTCGGCCGGTTCGCTGAAGCAACAGCTCCAGGAAGCGCGCTGGCTGATCAAGAATATTCAGCAACGATTCGACACGATCCTGCGTGTCGCGCAGGCTATTGTCGAGCGTCAGAAGAACTTCTTTGCGCACGGTGAAATTGCCATGCGCCCCTTGGTTTTGCGGGAAATAGCTGATACGCTGGGCCTACACGAGTCGACTGTCAGCCGTGTGACAACCGGGAAGTACATGCTGACCCCGTTCGGGACGCTTGAATTTAAGTACTTCTTCGGATCTCACGTCTCGACCGACACCGGTGGCGCCGCTTCGTCGACCGCCATCCGAGCCCTGATCAAGCAACTGATAGGAGCTGAAGACCCAAAATCGCCACTTTCGGATAGCCGCATTGCCGAGCTGCTGGCAGAACAGGGGTTCGTGGTCGCGCGCCGCACGGTTGCGAAATATCGCGAAGCCCTCAAGATCCCGGCCGTCAATCTGCGAAAGTCTCTTTAGGCCTGCTGCCTGCCCGGCGGCAGGCGTGTTCCGGCCACCGCGCACACGGGGAACAGGCCGGGCGACCTGTCAGCGATACGCCGCCGCGTGCGGCAGGGCAAGTCGACCGGAGCGCCGCCTCGATGCGGCCGGGTGGTCACTCGCTTGGAGAAGCACTATGAACCTGAAGATCAGTGGACATCATCTCGAAGTCACGCCTGCAATTCGCGAATACGTGATCACCAAGCTGGACCGGGTGCTACGGCATAGCGATCAGGTGATCGATGGCACTGTGATCCTCTCGGTCGACAATCACAAGGAAAAGGACAAGCAGCAGCGCGCGGAAATCAACCTGCACCTGAAGGGCAAGGACATCTTCGTCGAAAGCGCGAACGGCAACCTGTACGCTGCGATCGATTTGCTGATCGACAAGCTGGATCGCCAGGTCGTCAAGCACATGGAGCGCCTGCAAACGCACGCGCACGACCCGATCAAGCTTCAACCGTCGATCGACCAGATCGAACTGCCGCCGCAATAACCTTCACTGCAACACGCACGCCGCCCGGTTCGCCGGGCGTTTTTTTTTGCGACTCCGCGCGATGATGCAACCGGTCCGACCGTGCCGCGCCACGCACGCGGCTGTGCTCTATAATGTTTCGGTTATCGCCGGGGGGCGTTGGGTGCGGTAGCTGCGTAGCAGGTTGCCGATGCCACATGCCTTGATATCACCGAACATGGAAAATCAGTCTGCCGCAGCAAGGAGACCCCAGGCCGCCCAATCGCCTGCCAACATGAATCGCCTAGCCAAAATCCTGCCCATAGAGAACGTCGTCATCGACCTCTCAGTCACCAGCAAGAAACGCGTCTTCGAACAAGCCGGGCTGATGTTCGAGAATCAGAACGGCATCGCCCGCAGCACCGTCACGGACAACCTGTTCGCGCGGGAGCGCCTCGGTTCGACCGGGCTCGGCGAAGGGGTCGCGATTCCGCACGGTCGCATCAAGGGTCTCAAGCACCCGCTCGCCGCGTTCGTCCGCCTCGCCGATG
Organism: Burkholderia sp. BCC1999; assembly: GCF_905339975.1. NCBI lineage: Bacteria > Pseudomonadati > Pseudomonadota > Betaproteobacteria > Burkholderiales > Burkholderiaceae > Burkholderia > Burkholderia sp. BCC1999. Next base: position 21,525 of record NZ_CAJPHP010000024.1, read on the forward strand.
CCATCCCGTTCGAAGCGCCCGACGGCCAGCCGGTCGGCCTCCTGATCTTCCTGCTCGTCCCCGAGCAAGCCACCCAGCAGCACCTCGAGATCCTGTCGGAAATCGCGCAACTGCTATCCGATCGCGACGCGCGCGAGCGTCTGCACAACGAAACGGATATCGCCGAGTTGCATCGTCTGCTCACTCAGTGGCAACCTTGAGTTGATCCGGGCGGAATTTTTTCCGGTACGAGGCGGCACATGCCGCCGTCCAGGGCCGCCCGGCGCCGGCTCGGCATGGCGACGCCCGTCGCCGCGCGCATGCACCGGCTCATTGGAGTGACGAGAGTCATGGATACGTCCAGCATCAACGCCCAGAGCATCTTCGACGACAACGCGGCCACGCTGAAACTGAGCTGGCTGACGGGGCATGAAGGCTGGGAGCGCGGCTTTTCCGCCGACACCGTCGGCAATGCGACGTCGAGCGCCGACCTCGTCGGCCACCTGAACCTGATCCACCCGAACCGGATCCAGGTGCTCGGCGAAGCCGAGATCGACTACTACCAGCGGCAGACCGACGAAGACCGCTCGCGCCACATGGCCGAGCTGATCGCGCTCGAACCGCCGTTCCTGGTCGTCGCCGGCGGCGCCGCGGCCCCGCCCGAACTCGTGCTGCGCTGCACGCGCTCGTCCACCCCGCTGTTCACGACGCCGATGTCGGCCGCCGCGGTGATCGACAGCCTGCGGCTCTACATGTCGCGCATCCTCGCGCCGCGCGCGACGCTGCACGGCGTGTTCATCGACATCCTCGGGATGGGCGTGCTGCTGACCGGCGACTCGGGCCTCGGCAAGAGCGAACTCGGCCTCGAACTGATCAGCCGCGGCCACGGCCTCGTCGCCGACGACGCGGTCGATTTCGTCCGACTTGGCCCCGATTTCGTCGAAGGGCGCTGCCCGCCGCTGCTGCAGAACCTGCTCGAAGTGCGCGGCCTCGGCCTGCTCGACATCAAGACGATCTTCGGTGAAACCGCCGTACGGCGGAAAATGAAGCTGAAGCTGATCGTCCAGCTGGTACGGCGCCCCGACGGCGAATTCCAGCGCCTGCCGCTCGAAAGCCAGACCGTCGACGTGCTCGGCTTGCCGATCAGCAAGGTCACGATCCAGGTCGCGGCCGGCCGCAACCTGGCGGTGCTGGTCGAGGCGGCCGTCCGGAACACGATCCTGCAGTTGCGCGGAATCGACACGTTGCGCGATTTCATGGATCGGCAACGACTCGCGATGCAAGATCCCGACAGTCAGTTCCCCGGCAAACTGGTGTAACCCGCACGCGCCGGCCGCGCAACGCCGACGCGTCGAGCCGGTGCTATGATGAAACGTCAGGATTCTCTGCTTCCCATGCGCATCGTCCTTATCACCGGCATCTCCGGCTCAGGCAAATCCGTCGCGCTGAACGCGCTCGAAGACGCAGGCTATTACTGCGTCGACAACCTGCCGCCGCACGTGCTCCCCGAACTCGCCCGCTACCTCGCCCAGAACGGCCAGCGTCGGCTCGCGGTCGCGATCGACGCGCGCTCGAGCGCGTCGCTCGACGAAATGCCCGGCCTGATCCGCGAACTGTCGGGCGAGCACGACGTGCGCGTGCTGTTCCTCAACGCAAGCACCCAGGCGCTGATCCAGCGATTTTCCGAAACGCGCCGCCGCCATCCGCTGTCCGGCTCGCTGTCGCATGATGCGGACGTCGGCCTGCTGTCGTCGCTCGAGGAAGCGATCGAGCGCGAGCGCGACCTCGTCGCGCCGCTCGCCGAATTCGGCCACCAGATCGATACGAGCACGCTGCGCGCGAACGTGCTGCGCACCTGGGTCAAGCGCTTCATCGAACAGAAAGACAACGACCTGATGGTGATGTTCGAGTCGTTCGGCTTCAAGCGCGGCGTGCCGCTCGACGCCGACCTGATGTTCGACGTGCGCGCGCTGCCGAATCCGTACTACGACCACGAGTTGCGCCCGCTCACCGGGCTCGACCAGCCGGTCATCGCCTTTCTCGACGCACTGCCGATCGTCCACCAGATGATCGACGACATCCATGCGTTCCTGATGAAATGGCTGCCGCACTTCCGTGATGACAACCGCAGCTACCTGACCGTCGCCATCGGCTGCACGGGCGGCCAGCATCGCTCGGTGTTCATCGCGGAAACGCTCGCCGCGCGCCTTGCGCACGAGGCGAACGTGATCGTGCGGCATCGTGACGCGCCAGTGGATGTCGACGCGTCGTCGCGGCTCGTCTCCGAGGTCGCCCGACCCTAGACGCCCGCTCCCTTGTCAGCGCGCCATGTCCTCCCTATCGACCTCCCTGATCGACCTGCCGCTGTTTCCACTGCACACGGTATTGTTTCCGGGAGGCCTGCTCCCGCTCAAGGTGTTCGAGGCGCGCTATCTCGACATGTCCCGCGCATGCCTGCGCGATGACGCGCCGTTCGGCGTGTGCCTGCTGAAGAGCGGGCCGGAGGTCGCGCAGGACGGCGCCGTGTCGGTGCCGGAGACCATCGGTTGCATGGCACGCATCACCGAGTGCGATACCGGTGAATTCGGGATGCTGTATCTGCAGGCGGTCGGCACGCAGCGTTTCGAGCTGCTGTCGTATCGCGTGGAAGGCAACGGACTGCTGGTCGGCATCGCGGAGCCGCTGCCCGACGACATCCCGCTCGAAGGCGAGCAGACGCTCGCTCAATTCGGTTCGTGCGCCGAGGTGCTCGAGCGCATCATCAACGCGCTGAAGAAGTCCGATCCGGAGAAAATGCCGTTCGGCGAACCGTTCCGCCTCGACGATCCGAGCTGGGTGTCGAACCGCCTCGCGGAACTGCTGCCGCTCGACCTGCGTGCGCGGCAAAAGCTGATGGAGTTTCCGGACGTCGGCGCACGCATCGATGCCGTGCACCACGTGCTCGACCGGCACGGCTGGCTGTAAGCGTCACCGGCCCGGCGATTTCCGGGCAGCTCGGCGCCCTTCCCCCTTCATTACAGCAGCGGCCCGCTCAGTGCGTCGAGCAGCTTGCGCACGGGCGCCGGCACGCCGTACGCATCGAGCCGGCTCAGCGGCACCCACGCGGTATCGGCGTCTCGTGCGGACGAAGGCAATCCTCCGCCGTCCGCCACGTCGCTCAGCCGCGGCTCGATCTCCAGCCGAAAATGCGTGAACGTGTGCATGAGCGGCGCGAGCGGCACCGTGCCGCCACCGCCGAAGCCGCGCGCGAGTTCCGCGAGTGCGGCATCGCCGTCCGCTTGCGGCAGGCTCCACAGCCCACCCCAGATGCCGGTCGGCGGCCGCCGCTCCAGCAGCACGGCGTCGCCGTCGCGCAGCACGAGCATCCAGGTCTTGCGCGTCGGCACGGCCTTCTTCGGCCGCGCGGCCGGCAGTTCGCGCTGGCGGCCCGTGGATTGCGCGACGCAATCGCCCGCGAACGGGCAGCGCGCGCAATCGGGCTTGCCGCGCACGCACAGCGTCGCGCCGAGATCCATCAGCCCCTGCGTATAGGCGCTCACGTCAGCCGCGTTCGCCGCGTCGGGCAGCAGCGATTCGGCGAGCGCCCACATGTCGTTCTCGACACGCTTCTCGCCCGGAAACCCCTCGACGCCGAACACGCGCGCGAGTACGCGCTTCACGTTGCCGTCGAGAATCGTCGCGCGCGCGCCGTAGGCGAACGACGCGATCGCCGCGGCCGTCGAGCGGCCGATGCCCGGCAGTTCGGCCAGCGCGTCGGGCGTTGCCGGAAACGCGCCGCCATGCTCGGCGACGACGACCTGCGCGCAGCGATGCAGGTTGCGCGCTCGCGAGTAGTAGCCGAGCCCCGCCCACAGCGCCATCACGTCGTCGGTCGGCGCGGCCGCGAGCGCGGCGACGTCGGGGTAGCGTTCGAGAAAGCGCGTGTAATACGGAATGACGGTCGACACCTGCGTCTGCTGCAGCATGATTTCCGACAGCCAGATCCGGTATGGATCGCGGGTGTTCTGCCACGGCAGGTCGTGGCGGCCGTGCTCGCGCTGCCACGCGACGAGGCGCGTGGCGAACGTGCGATGCAGCGGCGTGACGGGGAACGGAGCGGGGGCGATGCGGGGCGGCTTCAAGTTATCTAATCGTGAAAAAAGGTTTCAACGCTGGCAGGTCGGGCAGAAATAGGTCGATCGCTGGCCCTGCACGATCTGGCGGATCGGCGTGCCGCATACGCGGCACGGCTGGCCTGCACGGTCGTAGACGAAGCAGTCGAGCTGGAAGTAGCCGCTTTCGCCGTTGCTGCCGACAAAATCGCGCAACGTGCTGCCGCCGCGCTCGATCGCGTCGGCAAGCGTCGCACGCACTGCGTCGGCCAGCCGCTCGTAGCGCGGCAGCGAAACCTTGCCGGCGGCCGTCGTCGGCCGGATGCCGGCACGAAACAGGCTCTCCGACGCATAGATGTTGCCGACGCCGACGACCATGTCGCCCGCGAGCAGCGCCTGCTTGACCGACACCGTGCGGCCGCGCGTGCGCGCGTGCAGCAGCGCGCCGGTGAACGCAGGCGAGAACGGCTCGACACCGAGGCTCGCGAGCAGCGGATGCGCATGCACGTCGCCCGCTTCGCGCGGGTGCCACAGCACGGCGCCGAAGCGGCGCGGATCGCGGAACCGCAGCACGAATTCGTCGAAGATCCAGTCGATGTGGTCGTGCTTCGCGGCGACCGGCACGCCGGCCGCGGGCAACACGCGCAGCGTGCCCGTCATGCCGAGATGGACGATGAACCAGCCGGCGTCGACCTCGAACAGCAGATACTTGCCGCGACGCTCGACGGCGATCACCTCGCGCGCGCGCAACTGCTCGGCGAGCCCCGCCGGCACGGGCCAGCGCAGCATCGCGGTACGGACGTCGACACGCTCGACGCGGCGGCCTGCGACAAAGGGCTCGATGCCCCGGCGCGTGACTTCGACTTCTGGCAACTCTGGCATGTTTTGCAGGTCTGAAACTGGATTCACGATCGTGCGTGTATTGTAGCGAGCGCGTTACAATCGGTTGAAACATCGAACGGATTTCCATGACCCTGCCCTCGAAGCTGCTTCAGAAGCGTCCCGCCGCCGTGCGCGGCGCGCGCGCCTTCCCGGTCCGCCGTGCACTCGGCGCCGCGTTGTTTGCCGCCTGGACCCTCACCGCCTTCCCGGCCCACGCGCAGGATCCGGCATCGGACGACGCGGAGCCGCAGGGCGCGTTCGAGCATGTGATGCCGGACGAGCAGAAGAATCTCCCCGGTGTACCGCTGACGAGCCAGATCGTCTACCAGGTGCTCGCCGCCGAAGTCGCGCTCCAGCGCAACCAGCCGGCGCCGGCCTACCAGACCTACCTCGCGCTCGCCCGCGACACGCGCGATCCGCGCATGGCGCAGCGCGCGACCGAAATCGCGCTCGGTGCGCAGAGCCCGGCCGACGCACTGTCCGCCGCGAACCTGTGGCGCCAGTACGCGCCGGATTCGAACCGCGCGTCGCAAGTCGACGCCGCGCTGCTGGTGCTCGCCGGCAAGCCGGCCGACGCGCAGCCGATGCTCGCGCGCGAGCTGACCCGCGCGACCGGCGAGACACGCGGCCCCGCGATCCTCGCGCTGCAGGCATTGCTCGTGCGCGGCTCCGACCGCGTCGGCGGCCTCGCGGTGCTGAAGGACATGCTGAAGAACGACATGAACCGGCCCGAGGCACAGCTCGCGATCGCGCGGCAACAGCTCGCGGTCGACGACAAGGACGGCGCCGCGCAGTCGCTGAAGCAGGCGCTGGCGCTGCGCCCCGACTACCTGCCTGCGGCGCTGATGCTGTCGCAGATGGGCCCGGCGGAACGCGCGGCCGGCATCGCGTCGTTCGAGAAATATGTTCAGCAGAATCCGAAGTCGCGCGATGCGCGGCTGGCGTTGTCGCAGCTGTATCTCGCCGACGATCGCCTCGAGGACGCGCAGAAGCAGTTCGAGACGATGCGCAAGCTCGACTCGAAGGATCCGACGCCACTGATGGCGCTCGCGCTGATCAAGATCCAGCAGAAGAAGCTCGACGAAGCGACCGCCTACCTGAAGCAGTACGTGCAGCTCGGCGACAAGCAGCCGAACCTCGACGTCGGCCAGGGCTACATCTACCTCGCGCAGATCGCGATCGACCAGAACAACGACGCGCAGGCGTCGCAATGGCTCGACAAGGTCGACCAGACGAGCCAGCACTACCTGCCCGCGCAGATCACGCGCGCGCAGCTGCTGCAGAAACAGGGCAAGACCGACGAGGCGCGCAAGGTGCTCGACGACCTGCCGATCACCGATCCGCGCGACGCGGCCGTGGTCGCACGCACCGACGCGTCGATCCTGTTCACCGCGAAACGCTATCCGGAGGCCGAGGCACGGCTCGGGCAGGCCGTCCAGGACTTCCCGGACGATCCCGACCTGCGCTACGACTACGCGATGGCGGCCGAAAAGACCGGCCACTACACGACGATGGAAAAGCAGTTGCGCGAGCTGATCCGCACGCAGCCCGACAACCCGCAGGCGTACAACGCGCTCGGCTATTCGCTGGCCGACCGCAACCAGCGCCTGCCCGAAGCCAGCAAGCTGATCGACAAGGCGATGACGCTCGCGCCGAACGACGCCTACATCATGGACAGCCTCGGCTGGGTGAAGTACCGGATGGGCGACACGGCCGGCGCGACGAAGGTCCTGCGGCGCGCGTACGAACTGCAGCCGAACGCCGAAATCGGCGCGCACCTCGGCGAGGTGCTGTGGAAGAGCGGCGCGCAGGACGACGCGCGCACCGCGTGGCGTGACGCACAGAAGCTCGAACCCGACAACGACACGCTCGTGCAGACGCTGAAGCGCCTCCAGGTCAACGGTCTCTGATGCGGATGTTCCCGAAGCTTTCCCTGTCCTCCCGCGCGCAGCGCACGCTGGCCGCGGCCGGCGCGGCGCTCGCGCTGGCCGGCTGCGCGAGTACGCCGCCGTCGGCCAGCGCGCCGACGACGGGCGCGGTGCTGCAAACGGCCGCGACACACGCATACCATGGCCGCTTCGCGGTGCAGTACGACGACCGTCTCGGCAAGCAGCAGCACGTGTACGGCAACTTCGACTGGCAGGAGCACGGCGACGACGTGTCGCTCGAGCTGCGCAGCCCGCTCGGCCAGACGCTCGCGATCGTGAAATCGACGCCGCAGGCGGCCTCCCTCGAACTGCCGAACCGTCCGACGCAATACGCACCTGACGTCGGCGACCTGATGCAGAAAACGCTCGGCTTCGAACTGCCGCTCGCCGGCCTGCGCTACTGGCTGCTGCCGACGGCCGCACCCGCGACGCAAGCGGAAACCGTGCGCGACCCGGCCGACGGCACGCGCGTCAAGCAGATCCGCCAGGACGGCTGGACGATCGACTACCTTGCCTACGCGGATGCCCCGGCCACGGGCGTCAAACGCGTCAACCTCGTGCGCGCGACACCGCCGCTCGATATCAAGCTCGTGCTCGACCAGTGAGCACCGGCCCAGCCCAGACATACGCATGACCGATTCGACCCGCTCGCTGCGCAACTGCCTTGCGCCCGCGAAACTCAACCTGTTCCTGCACATCACCGGCCGCCGCCCGAACGGCTATCACGATCTGCAGAGCGTGTTCCAGCTGCTGAACTGGGGCGATACGCTGCACTTCACGCTGCGCGACGACGGCCGTGTCGCGCGCGTCACCGACGTGCCCGGCGTGCCCGAGGAAAGCGATCTCGTCGTACGCGCGGCCAACCTGCTGAAAGCGCATACGGGCACCGCGCACGGCGTCGACATCGAGATCGACAAGCGCCTGCCGATGGGTGCCGGCCTCGGCGGCGGCAGCTCCGACGCGGCGACGACGCTGCTCGCGCTGAACCGCCTGTGGCAGCTCGACCTGTCGCGTGTCGAGCTCCAGTCGCTCGCGGTCAAACTCGGCGCAGACGTCCCGTTTTTTATTTTTGGAAAAAATGCGTTCGCAGAGGGTATCGGAGAGGAATTAGCTGAGGTACAATTGCCGACTCGCTGGTTCTTGGTTGTGACGCCAAGCGTTCATGTCCCGACCGCTGAAATATTTTCAGATGAGTTGTTGACAAGAGATACGAAGCCCGTCACAATTGCTGACTTTCTTGCACAGCAAACCAGCGATGCGGGATGGCCAGATAGCTTCGGCCGGAACGACATGCAGGAAGTTGTAACAAGGAAGTACGCGGAAGTTGCGCAGGCGGTTAAATGGTTGTATGATTTGACCCCCGCGAGGATGACCGGCTCCGGAGCAAGTGTGTTTGCAGCGTTTCACAGCAAGCACGCGGCAGAAGCGGCGAAAGCCAAGCTGCCCGCCAGTTGGAATGGCGCAGTTGCCGAGAGTCTGAACGAGCATCCGCTCTTCGCTTTCGCGTCATGAAGTTTTACTTTGCCGAACGGCCTACACGAGTTCGGTGAAGCAGTCAGTTAAGTGTAGGGGAGTCGCCAAGTTGGTCAAGGCACCGGATTTTGATTCCGGCATGCGAGGGTTCGAGTCCTTCCTCCCCTGCCAAAAATTTTCCCGCATTTCCCGCCCAAGCCTGAAGCAGGTGCACGATGAGCAGCCACAGCCATGATGGCCTGATGGTCTTTACTGGCAACGCGAATCCCGCGCTCGCCCAGGAAGTCGTCAATATCCTTGGTATTCCCCTCGGCAAAGCAATGGTCAGCCGTTTCTCCGACGGCGAGATCCAGGTCGAGATCCAGGAAAACGTGCGCGGCAAGGACGTCTTCGTCCTGCAATCCACGTGCGCACCGACGAACGACAACCTGATGGAACTGATGATCATGGTCGATGCGCTCAAGCGCGCATCCGCCGGCCGGATCACTGCAGCCATCCCCTACTTCGGCTATGCCCGTCAGGATCGACGCCCGCGTTCGGCGCGCGTCGCGATCTCGGCGAAGGTCATCGCGAACATGCTGGAAATCGCCGGCGTCGAGCGGATCATCACGATGGATCTGCACGCCGACCAGATTCAAGGCTTCTTCGACATCCCGGTCGACAACATCTACGCAACGCCGATCCTGCTGGGTGACCTGCGCAAGCAGAACTACTCGGATCTGCTCGTCGTGTCGCCGGACGTCGGCGGCGTGGTGCGTGCCCGGGCACTCGCGAAGCAGCTCAACTGCGATCTCGCGATCATCGACAAGCGTCGTCCGAAGGCGAACATCGCCGAAGTGATGAACATCATCGGTGAAGTCGAAGGCCGCACCTGCGTGATCATGGACGACATGGTCGATACGGCCGGCACGCTCTGCAAGGCCGCACAAGTGCTGAAGGATCGCGGGGCGAAGCAGGTGTTCGCGTATGCGACGCACCCCGTGCTGTCGGGCGGCGCAGCAGACCGCATCGCCGCATCGGCACTCGACGAGCTGGTCGTCACCGATACGATCCCGCTGTCGGCCGAATCGCTGGCCTGCCCGAAGATCCGCTCGCTGACGAGCGCGAGCCTGCTGGCCGAGACGTTCTCGCGCATCCGCCGCGGCGATTCGGTGATGTCGCTGTTCGCGGAATCCTGATCGCGAATCGACTGAACAAAGTATGCGCGGAAAGCGAAGCGGCAACGCTTCGCTTTTTGCACAATCGGACGGGATAGACGAAACCCCGACCGTTTCATCAGGGGCCGCCGTTTGACGGCCCCGTTTTACTGCCTGGTCGCGGGCAGCTATTGGAGAATCATATGAAAGTCGTCGCTTTCGAGCGCCAAGAGCAAGGTACGGGTGCGAGCCGCCGCCTGCGCAACGCTGGTAAGACCACGGGTATCGTTTACGGTGGCGAAGCAGCCCCGCAAAAGATCGAACTCGATCACAACGCCCTGTGGCACGCCCTGAAGAAGGAAGCTTTCCACTCGTCGATCCTCGACCTCGAAGTCGCTGGCGCATCGCAACAGGTTCTGCTGCGCGACGTGCAATACCACCCGTTCAAGCAACTGGTGCTGCACGTGGACTTCCAGCGCGTCGACGCGAAGAAGAAGCTGCACACGAAGGCACCGCTGCACTTCCTGAACGCAGAAGTCAGCCCGGCCGTGAAGCTGTCGAGCGCGATCGTTTCGCACGTCGCGACGGAAATCGAAATCGAGTGCCTGCCGGCTGACCTGCCGGAGTTCCTCGAAGTCGACCTGTCGAAGATCGAAGCCGGTCAATCGCTGCACGCAAAGGACATCACGCTGCCGAAGGGCGTCGCGCTGGTCTCGCACGTCGAAGCGGAAAACCCGGTTGTCGCATCGGCAACGATCCCGGCTGGTGCCGTGTCGGACGCAGCCGAAGGCGAAACGCCGGCTGCCTAAGCGGCTGCCTACGCGCCCCATCGATCCGTTTCTCGAAACGGTCGACGCAACCCGCCGCGGCTTGCCCGGCGGGTTTTTCTTTTTCTGCGCCCAGGCGGCCGTTGCCGCCTTCGAAACGTCATGATCAAACTGATCGTCGGCCTCGGCAATCCCGGGGCGGAATACACCGCGACGCGCCACAACGCCGGCTTCTGGCTGATCGACCAGCTCGCCCGCGAAGCCGGCACGACGCTGCGCGACGAACGCCGCTTCCACGGCTTCTACGCGAAAGCGCGCCTGCACGGCGAGGAAGTCCATCTGCTCGAGCCGCAGACCTACATGAACCGCTCCGGCCAGTCGGTCGTCGCGCTCGCTCAATTCTTCAAGATCCTGCCCGACCAGATCCTCGTCGCACACGACGAGCTCGACCTGCCGCCCGGCACCGTGAAGCTGAAGCTCGGCGGCGGCAGCGGCGGCCACAACGGCCTGAAGGACATCACCGCGCACTTGTCGTCGCAGCAATACTGGCGGCTGCGGATCGGCATCGGCCATCCGCGCGACCTGATTCCGGAAAGCGCACGCGCCGGCGCGAAGCCCGATGTCGCGAATTTCGTGCTGAAGCCGCCGCGTCGCGAAGAGCAGGACGTGATCGACGCGTCGATCGAACGCGCGCTCGCCGTGATGCCGATGGTCGTCAAGGGCGAACTCGACCGCGCGACGATGCAGCTGCATCGCAACTGACCTGGCCTCGCACCGGCCCGGTGCATCGGGCCGTCCGGCGTCGCCGGGCGGCTTCGCCCGCCCCACCGCGACGCGCACATGCGGTAATCTCGACGTTTTGCCCGACAGGAGCCAAGCGGTGAGCCGTTACTGGAGCGACGTCGTTCAGCAACTCGTGCCTTATGTGCCGGGCGAGCAGCCCGCACTCGCGCACCCCGTCAAGCTGAACACCAACGAGAATCCCTATCCGCCGTCGCCGCGCGTCGTCGCGGCGATCGCACGCGAACTCGGCACGACCGGCGACACGCTGCGCCGCTATCCCGACCCGGTCGCGCGTGCGCTACGCGAGACGGTCGCGGCCCATCACCGCATCAAACCCGAGCAGGTGTTCGTCGGCAACGGCTCCGACGAGGTGCTCGCGCATACGTTCCAGGCGCTGCTCAAGCATGACCGGCCGCTGCGCTTTCCGGACATCACGTACAGCTTCTATCCAACCTACGCGCGCCTGTACGGCATCGAGACCACGATCGTGCCGCTCGCGGACGACTTCTCGATCCGCGTCGAAGACTATCTCGACGACGCCGGCGGCGTGCTGTTTCCGAATCCGAATGCGCCGACCGGGCGCGCGCTGCCGCTCTCGGACGTCGAGCGGATCGCGGCCGCGAATCCGTCGTCGGTCGTCGTGATCGACGAGGCGTACGTCGATTTCGGTGCGCAGTCGGCGATTACGCTGATCGACCGTCATCCGAATCTGCTCGTCGTGCACACGACGTCGAAAGCGCGCTCGCTCGCGGGCATGCGCGTCGGCTTCGCGTTCGGCGACGCGGCGCTGATCGACGCGCTGAACCGCGTGAAGGACAGCTTCAACTCCTATCCGCTCGACCGGCTCGCGCAGGTCGCGGCGCAGGCCGCGTATGAAGACACCGACTATTTCGACGCGACCTGCCGGCGCGTGGTCGACAGCCGGACGCGGCTCACGCATGCGCTCGACGCGCTCGGCTTCGACATCGTGCCGTCGGCCGCGAATTTCGTGTTCGCACGCCATCCCGCGCACGATGCAGGCACGATCGCGGCGAAACTGAAGGAACGGGAAATTTTCGTGCGACACTTCCGGCTGCCGCGGATCGACCAGCACCTGCGCATCACGGTCGGCACCGACGCCGAATGCGACGCGCTCGTCGCGGCGTTGCGCGAGTTGCTGGCCTGATCAGGAAGAACCGGCGCCCGGGCGGCGCCGATCTGAAAGCGGAGCGCGCGCTCGCCAATCAACGGGCGCGCGTCACCGCCGGGTCACGACGCGTCGTCGCCCTTCACGGCGATCAACGCGTGATACTTCTCCATCAATTGCGCGTGCGATTCGTCATGCTGCGGATCGCGCGGAATGCATTCGACCGGACACACTTGCTGGCACTGCGGTTCGTCGAAATGGCCGACGCACTCGGTGCACTTGTTCGGGTCGATCACGTAAATGTCCGGGCCCATCGAAATCGCGCCGTTCGGGCACTCGGGCTCGCACACGTCGCAATTGATGCACTCGTCGGTAATCATCAAAGCCATACTGATCTCACTTCTTCAGGCCGGCGGCCGGCTTCGCAACGAAACCGGCCGGCGCCGCATTACGCGGCAGGGCCTCCCATCGCCGTCACTTTCTCGGTCAGCCACTTCTCGACGGACGGGAACACGAACTTGCTGACATCGCCGCCCAACTGTGCGATTTCGCGCACGATCGTCCCCGAGATGAACTGGTACTGATCGGACGGCGTCATGAACATCGTCTCGACGTCGGGCAGCAGGTAGCGGTTCATCCCTGCCATCTGGAACTCATATTCGAAATCGGACACGGCGCGCAGGCCGCGCACGATCACGCGTGCATTGTTGGTCCGGACGAAATCCTTCAGGAGGCCGGTGAAACTCATCACCTTCACGTTCGGATAATGGCCGAGCACCTCGTTCGCAATCGTCAGACGTTCTTCGAGCGAGAAGAACGGCTTTTTCGCGCGGCTGTCGGCGACGCCCACAACCAGCGTATCAAAAATGCTCGACGCACGCCGCACGAGGTCTTCGTGCCCGCGTGTCAGCGGATCGAACGTACCGGGATACACGGCGACTACCATGTCGCTCCTCCTGTCATCACGCAAACGGGATGGCAGCCGCGCGATGCGCACGCCACTGCCGAGATGGGCATGCGTCGCCTTTGCGGCGCGCCGCCTCGTATGGAACGCGCATTATTCATCATTTTCGCGCCGCAGCAAATGATAGTGAACCGCACCTGCCTTGCCGTGCTTCTCCACCTGCCAGCCTGCGAGCGCCTCGTGCGCGACGGGGTCGAGTTCCGCCCCCGTTTCGACGTACAGCGCACCGCCCGCCGCGACGAGCGGCGCCGCCAGCGCGATCGCACGATCGAGCACGGCCGGCTCACCGAACGGCGGATCGAGGAACACCACGTCGAACGCACCCGGCGTGAGCCCGGCCGCGAGCCGCAGCGCGTCGGCCTCGGCAACTTCGACCGCGCGCGCGCCGAGCTTGTCCTTGATCGCCCGCAGCTGCTGCGCGGCGCGCGGGTGGCGTTCGACCATTACGACGCTCGCGGCGCCGCGCGATGCCGCCTCGAAGCCGAGCGCGCCGGTGCCCGCGAACAGGTCGAGGCAGCGGCGGCCTTCGAGATCCTGGCCGAGCCAGTTGAACAGCGTCTCGCGCACGCGATCAGGCGTCGGCCGCAGGCCGTCGAGATCGAGCACCGCGAGCGGCGTGCGCTTCCAGTCGCCGCCGATGATGCGGATCGTGTGCGGCTTGCCGCGGGCAGGAGGGGCCGCCGGGCGGCCGGAAGAGGAACGGGACATACGGAATATCGACGACGGAGGGACCGGGTACGCACAGGGGCGCACCGCCAAACAGGCGCACGTTACCACAGCGGCAGCGCGCACTGACGCGAGCGCCACGCCGCACTGATAAAATGCACGGTTTCGGCCGCCGTGCGCCGCGCCCGCGCGAACGCAGAACGGCCCGTCCGGCGCCCCGCCCCTCTCGGCGGGCCTGCCCTCTTCCCGACGTCAGACCATGTTCAGTTTCTTCAAACGATTCAAGAAATCGCAGGAGCCCGATCCGGCGGAATCGCAATCGGCCGACGCGCAGCAAGCGGACGAGCCGTCCGATGCGACGCCCGTGCTCGAGGCGCCGCCCGCGGCCGCTGTGCCGCAGGCGCCCGCGCAACCGGCCGCGCCGGCCGTCGTGATGACGGTCACGCCGACCAACGACGGCCGCAACGAAGTCGTCGAGACGGTCGAGATCGTCCCGCCGCCGCTGCAGGACGCCTCCGCGAAGAAGTCGTGGCTCGCGCGCCTGAAAACGGGGCTCGCGAAAACGGGCTCGAGCATCACCGGCGTCTTCGTCAACACGAAGATCGACGAGGACCTGTACGAGGAGCTCGAAGCCGCGCTGCTGATGTCCGACGCGGGTGTCGATGCAACCGAGTACCTGCTCGGCGCGCTGCGCGAAAAAGTGCGCACGGCCCGGCTGACCGACCCGCAGCAGGTGAAGGACGCGCTGCACGACCTGCTCGTCGAGCTGCTGACGCCGCTCGAGAAATCGCTGATGCTCGGCCGCGCGCAACCGCTCGTGATGATGATCACCGGCGTGAACGGCGCGGGCAAGACGACCAGCATCGGCAAGCTCGCGAAGCATCTGCAGAGCTTCGACCAGTCGGTGCTGCTGGCCGCGGGCGACACGTTCCGCGCGGCCGCACGCGAGCAGCTCGCGATCTGGGGCGAGCGCAACAACGTGACGGTCGTGCAGCAGGAAAGCGGCGATCCGGCCGCGGTGATCTTCGACGCGGTGAGCGCCGCGCGCGCGCGCAAGATCGACGTGATGATGGCCGACACGGCCGGCCGCCTGCCGACGCAGCTCCACCTGATGGAAGAGTTGAAGAAGGTGAAGCGCGTGATTTCGAAGGCGCACGACGGCGCACCGCACGAGGTGCTGCTGGTGATCGACGCGAACACCGGCCAGAACGCGCTCACGCAGGTGAAGGCATTCGACGACGCGCTCGGCCTCACAGGCCTGATCGTCACGAAGCTCGACGGTACCGCGAAGGGCGGGATCCTCGCCGCGATCGCGCGGCAACGCCCGGTGCCCGTCTACTTCATCGGCGTCGGCGAAAAGGTCGAGGACCTGCAGCCGTTCAGCGCCGTGGAATTCGCGGACGCGCTGCTCGGCTGAACCTCACCGGCACGCATCGCACGGGGCGCCTTCGGGCGCCCTTTTTCATGCGCGCCCGCTCACGTTCGCGGCGGGCGCGCCGCGCTCATTCCGCGTCGGGCTGCACGCCCGGCTCGGCGGCCTTGAATGCGTCGAGCGTCGCGGCATGGTCGACGATCCGCTGGATCGTCGGATAGCGCGTGGTATCGATCGAGAAGCGGTTCGCGTTGAACACCTGCGGCACGAGGCACACGTCGGCGAGCGTCGGCGTGTCGCCGAAGCACAGCTTGCCGGTGCGCGGATCGTTCGCGAGGCGCGTCTCGAGCGTCTCGAAACCGGCCTCGATCCAGTGCCGGTACCACGCGTTCTTCGCCTCCTCGGGCACCTGCAGCGTGTGCTTCAGGTACTTCAGCACGCGCAGGTTGTTGAGCGGATGGATTTCGCACGCCACCTGCAGCGCGACCGCACGCACGTACGCGCGATCGACCGGCTGCGTCGGCAGCAGCGCGGGCTCGGGATGGGTTTCCTCGAGATATTCGATGATCGCGAGCGACTGCTGCAGCGTCGCCTCGTCGTCGATCAGCGTCGGCACGACCGCGTCCGGATTCAGCGCGCGGTACGCGTCCTTCAGTTGCTCGCCGCCGTCGCGCAGCATGTGCACGGGGACGTAGTCGAACGGCAGCTGCTTCAGGTTCAAGGCAATCCGCACACGGTACGACGCGGAACTGCGGAAATAGCTGTAGAGCTTCATGGGATGTCTCTCGTAGTCGTATTCGGCCGGCAACGGCACGGGCGCGGCGCAGCCGGCGCGCGCACCGCCGGGACCCAGAGTGTAGCGCGGCACGATGCGCGGCCGCGCCCGTGCGATACTCGGGGCATTCCTCACCGCTCACCGCGCGGCCCGATGCCGGCCGCCCGCCCCACGCCCCGATGACCGCTTCCCTCGATCCCGCCACCGCTCCGTTCCCGTGCGCCCGCTTCATCAAGGAAATCGGCCGCGGCCCGCACGGCGCGCGCGCGCTGTCCGCCGAGGACACGTTCGAGCTGTATCGCGCGATGCTCGACGCACGCGTGTCGGACGTCGAACTCGGCGCGATCCTGATCGCCTATCGGCTGAAGGGCGAATCCGCCGACGAACTGGCCGCGATGCTCGCCGCCGCGCAAGCGTCGTTCGAGCCCGTGCGCGTGCAGGACGCCGCGTTCCGCCCCGTGGCAATCCCGAGCTACAACGGGGCGCGCAAGCAGCCGAACCTCGTGCCGCTGCTCGCGCTGCTGCTCGCGCGCGAAGGCGTGCCGGTGCTCGTGCACGGCGTGGCGCGCGATCCGGGCCGCGTGACGAGCGCGGAGATCTTTTCCGCGCTGTCGCTCGCGCCGTCGACGTCGCACGATGCGATCGAGGACACGCTGGCCGAGCGCCGCGTCGCATTCGCGCCGATCGAAGTCCTGGCGCCGCGGATTGCACACCTGCTGTCGATGCGCAGCGTACTCGGCGTGCGCAACTCGACGCACACGCTCGTGAAGATCCTGCAGCCGTTCGCTCCGGCCGGCCTGCGGCTCGTCAACTACACGCATCCGCCGTACCGCGACAGCCTCGCGCAATTGTTCCGCGATCATCCGGACGCCGCGCTCGGCGGCGCGCTGCTCGCGCGCGGCACCGAGGGCGAAGCCGTCGCCGACACGCGGCGCCAGGTGCAGGTCGACTGGCTGCACGACGGCGTGTGCGACACGCTGATCGAGGCCGAACGTTCGTCGACCGATGCGCCGCCCGTCGCGCTGCCCGAATCGCGCGATGCGGCGACCACGGCCGCGTGGACGGACGCCGTGCTGCGCGGCGAGGTGCCGGTGCCGGACACCGTTGCGCGGCAGGTCGCGACGATCGTGCAGATCGCCCGTATCGCGCGCTGACGACCCGCCCCTTTATCCCGACCATTTGACACACTGCCGCATCCTGGCATAGAGTGGTCGCCATGCGTTCCTTTCCGAACACCCTCCGAATTACCTCCGGCCGCCTAGCGCGGCCGCTATCGCTACGACTAGCCTAAGGCTGTCGTAGCGCCGTGTGCTGTCCGCACGGTCCCTCCCAGCAGTTCCTCGCAGTACCCCTCTCGTAGTTTTTACAACCGAAGTCGTCAGCATTCGTCCGTCTATCCGTCGGCCGATTCGCGAAGATCATCCGCATCCGCGGCGCAATTGCGCGCGGCGGTGCGAGGCAGCGCCAACCGTCGCCCATGCCGCCCGTCTTCGCTCGCGACTTGAGACCCGAGGTCCAGAAGATGCAGCGCAATCCGCAAGACAAGTACCGTCCGTTCGAGCCCGTCCGCCTCAATGGCCGAAAATGGCCGTCGCGCACCATCGAGCGCGCGCCCGTATGGATGAGCACCGACCTGCGCGACGGCAACCAGTCGCTGATCGAGCCGATGAGCATCGAGCAGAAGCTCGAATTCTTCGAGATGCTGGTTGCGATCGGGTTCAAGGAGATCGAAGTCGGTTTTCCGTCGGCGTCGCAAACCGACTTCGATTTCGTCCGCAAGCTGATCGACGACAAGCGGATTCCAGACGACGTGACGATCGAGGTGCTCGTGCAGGCGCGCGAAGACCTGATCGCCCGCACGTTCGACGCGCTCGAAGGCGTGCCGCGCGCGATCGTGCACCTCTACAACGCGGTCTGCCCGTCGTTCCGTCGCATCGTGTTCGGGATGTCGAAACACGACGTGAAGGCGCTCGCGATCGACGGCACGCGCATCATCAAGGAACACGCGGCCGCGCGCCCCGACACGCAGTGGACCTTCCAGTACTCGCCGGAAACCTTCAGCATGACCGAGCTGACGTTCGCACGCGAGATCTGCGACGCGGTCGCGCAGACGTGGCGCCCGACCCGCGACCACAAGATGATCGTCAACCTGCCGGCCACGGTCGAAGCCGCGAGCCCGAACGTGTTTGCCGACCAGATCGAATGGATGGACCGCAACCTCGCGTATCGCGACAGCATCGTGCTGTCCGTGCATCCTCACAACGATCGCGGCACTGCGGTCGCGGCAGCCGAACTCGCGTTGCTCGCGGGCGCCGACCGCATCGAGGGCTGCCTGTTCGGCAACGGCGAGCGCACCGGCAACGTCGACCTCGTCACGCTCGCGCTGAACCTCTACACGCAGGGCATCGACCCGGGCCTCGACTTCTCCGACATCGACGCGGTGCGCCGCGTCGTCGAGCGCTGCAACCAGATTCCCGTGCATCCGCGCCACCCGTATGCGGGCGACCTCGTATTCACCGCGTTCTCGGGCTCGCACCAGGACGCGATCCGCAAGGGCTTCGCTCAGCAGCGCCCCGACGCGGTCTGGGAAGTGCCGTACCTGCCGATCGACCCGGCCGACCTCGGCCGCAGCTATGACGCGGTGATCCGCGTAAACAGCCAGTCCGGCAAGGGCGGCGCGACGTTCCTGCTCGAACGCGGAATGGGCTTCACACCGACGCGCCGCGTGCAGATCGAATTCAGCCACGCGGTGCAGACGCTCGCCGACGCGTCCGGCGAGGAAGTGACGGGCGATGCGATCTGCGCGCTGTTTGCGCGCGAATTCTTCGAGACCGACGGCCCGGCCGCGCGCCACGGCAGCGGGGCGCGCTGGCAGAACCGCGAGATCGCGGCGGCGGCACCCGCCGCCGATGCGATGCCCGAGGACACCGCGCGACGTTTCGCCGCGGCCTTCGCGGCGGCGGCCGGCGCCGCGATCGATGTCGCGTCGTGCGAATCCGTGCGTACGACGGACGGACGGTTCGCGGTATCGGTCGGCTGCCGGTTCGGCGATGCGCCGCTGCGGCACGGTGTCGGCCTGCATGCCGATGCGGCGAGCGCCGCGCTCGACGCCGTCGTCAGCGCCATCAACCGTTCGGCCTGGCACTGCACGGACCGCCGCGCGGCGGCCTGACGGCCGGGCATCGAATCAGGGTTGGACGTCAGCGAGCGGGACGTGACCGCCCGTGCGCCGCGCGATCCGCGCCGCACGGGCCAGCAAAAAGCGGCCCAGAAGGCCGCCCGGTTGGGGACATGAAAAGGAGCGCCACGCGCGCTCATGTCTCGGTCGCGCACCGCGTCGCCTGCCACGCGAGCAGGCACCAGCGCCCCTGCTCCTCGGTATGGACGCACGTATAGGCAATCGGAAAGACCAGGCCGCCGTTGTTCGTTTCCATCTCGATCAACGCGCGCCCGGTGACGATGCAGGTTTCGCCGCCGACCGGCAGCACGTCCTGCGACTGGATTTCGATCTGGCGATAGCGGCGGCGGCCGGCGACGATGGCATCGATGAACTGCTGCTTGGTTTCACGTTTGCCGTTGGTGTGCACGAAGAACACCTTGTCCGACAGCAGCGCGCCGAGCGCCTCACCGTCCCCGTCCACCATCGCCCGGAACCGATCGCGCTCGAGCGCGCGGATCGCATCGACCACCTTCGCCATCGCCTGACTCCTCGGCAACGCGCCCGCGTGCGCGGGCGTGCGGATCAGAAGTTGTATTGCACGTAGAACTGGTGGAAATTTATACCAGGATTCGGCTCTTTGATACCCGCGTTAGACACATGTTCAAAACGGTAGCCGACCTGATACTGTTGCCGTTGGCCGAACTGCACGCCGACGCCCGCGGTCGGTGCGAACTGGAACGCGGTCGACAGCGAGAAATTGTTCGAAATCGTCGGATGAGTCAGAAGCCGGACGCCGCCGCCGGCCTCGATGAACGGACGAATCTCCCCCGCGCTCTTGATGAAGCGGAACATCGGCGTCACGCCGAATTCGCCGATGCTGCTGTGGACGTTGCCGCCCGTGTGCCAGTAGCCGACGTGCCCTTCGACGACGAACGCGAAGTGCCAGCCGCCGACTTGCCACCAGTTCCAGCCCGGATCCCATACAACGCCGAGATCGCCCTTGTCGATCCCGCGACGATCCGAAAACCCGCCGCCCGCCTGGATCCCCCATCGATCCGCGAACGCCGCACCCGATCCGCCCAGAAGCGACGCCGCCAGTAACGCATGCAGCGCAAGCCGGCTGCGGGGCCGGCGATTCTTCTTATTGTTCATCTGACACTCCAACTTTTTGGGTTGAATGGAGCCTGCCGCGACGGCATGGCCCGAGCGAACTGAATGGTATGGTAAAGGACTTTTCCGATCGGCATCACGAAGCGAAATGGCTTCCTTCCAAAACGACAAAAATCGAAATCGTCTACTGATTACCATCAGAAACAATGGTTTACGGAACTTGGCGCCGCGCCCTCTGTCGCAGATTAGACTATCGACTCGACTTTCTTGATAGAAAAACGGGAACTCGGATGTCCACGCCCGCTCTAAGGAATTAGCACTCGTCTTGCGGGAGTGCTAAGATGGCCCACGGAATTTCATTCGATGCCGGGGGTTTGTCCCTGATTCCAAAGGAGTTTTTAGTGAGCAACGCCCTGACCCTCCCGAATACCCTGAGCCCGACGCCGGCCAAGGCCGAATCGGCAGGCTCGCTGGCGCTCGCAGCCCAATCGATGTTGCCCGGCCAGCTCGGCAACATCGACGCGTATATCCAGGCCGTCAACCGCATCCCGCTGCTGACCGCCGAAGAGGAACGCCAGTACGCAACCGAATTCCGCGAAGGCAACAACCTCGACTCGGCGCGCCGCCTCGTGCTGTCGCACCTGCGTCTGGTCGTGTCGATCGCGCGCAACTATCTCGGCTACGGCCTGCCGCACGGCGACCTGATCCAGGAAGGCAACATCGGCCTCATGAAGGCCGTGAAGCGCTTCGATCCGGCGCAGAACGTGCGTCTCGTGTCGTACGCGATTCACTGGATCAAGGCCGAGATTCACGAGTACATCCTGCGCAACTGGCGCATGGTGAAGGTCGCGACGACGAAGGCGCAGCGCAAGCTGTTCTTCAACCTGCGCAGCCACAAGAAGTCCATGCAGGCGATGACGCCCGAGGAAATCGACGGCCTCGCGCAGGAACTCAACGTCAAGCGCGAAGACGTGACCGAGATGGAAACGCGCCTGTCGGGCGGCGACATCGCGCTCGAAGGGCAGGTGGAAGACGGC
Organism: Burkholderia sp. BCC1999; assembly: GCF_905339975.1. Classification (NCBI taxonomy): domain Bacteria; kingdom Pseudomonadati; phylum Pseudomonadota; class Betaproteobacteria; order Burkholderiales; family Burkholderiaceae; genus Burkholderia; species Burkholderia sp. BCC1999. The sequence continues at coordinate 42,774 of NZ_CAJPHP010000024.1, forward strand.
GAGGAGTCGTACGCGCCGATCGCCTACCTGGCCGACTCGCACAACGAGCCGACCGCCGTGATCGCCGCACGTCAGCGCGACATGCTGCAGACGGACGGCATCGCGCAGGCACTCGAGGCACTCGACGCGCGCAGCCGCCGCATCATCGAGGCGCGCTGGCTGCACGTCGACGACGACGGCTCGGGCGGCTCGACGCTGCACGATCTCGCGGCCGAATTCGGCGTGTCGGCGGAACGCATCCGTCAGATCGAGGCGAGCGCCATGAAAAAGATGCGCACTGCCCTCGCCGAATACGCGTAAATCGCCGCGATTTAGAGCGCTTCATCAAAAACCGCTGCCTGCCCGGCAGCGGTTTTTTTTCGCCCGTCTTTTTCGCATGCTTTCACGCGCTGGTACACGCGTTTCACCGCCCTTTTCTCCGCCCTTTTCTCTACTGATTAATTGACCTGATTCATCAGGTATTAGGCCGTTTGCGGGCCCCTTCCGCATAACCTTGATCTGCCTCAACTTTTGCCCCGCGTTTCGCGACGGTCTGCCGCAGCGCAGCACTCGGCATCGGAAAGCCGTCCTTTTAAAATTGGCATGTCAGGCGCAAAAGGATTAAAACAGCTTCACGGCCGTCATAAATCCGACGTAAAGTCGCCCCAAATCCGTCCTAAATCGATTCAGGATAATCGCCTTGATCTCGATCAATAAAGAGCCTGCGCCGCCGCCTCCCCCGCGGCCGGCCGGCACGATCGGCTGGCGCGCGCGCATCGCCGCGTGGGCACGCGGCCCGACCCTCGCCCGCGACATCACCCTGGTGCTGATCGTCAAGCTGATCCTCCTGATGTCGCTCAAATACGCATTCTTCAATCATCCGCAGGCCGAGCACATGTCGCTTCCGCCTGCCGCCGTCGCCGAGAAGCTGCTCTCGGTGCCGGCGCCTGCATCTACCGAGGGAGACCACCATGATAAGTAGTGAAGTCGTCGATCTGTCACGTCTGCAGTTCGGCATCACGGCGCTCTACCACTTCCTGTTCGTGCCGTTGACGCTCGGCCTGTCCTGGCTGCTCGTCATCATGGAAGCCGTCTACGTGATGACCGGCAAACAGGTCTACAAGGACATGACCCAGTTCTGGGGCAAGCTGTTCGGGATCAACTTCGCGATGGGCGTGACCACCGGCATCACGCTCGAATTCCAGTTCGGCACGAACTGGTCGTACTACTCGCACTATGTCGGCGACATCTTCGGCGTGCCGCTCGCGGTCGAAGGCCTGATGGCGTTCTTCCTCGAATCGACGTTCGTCGGCCTGTTCTTCTTCGGCTGGAACCGCCTGTCGAAGGTCAAGCACCTGCTGGTCACGTTCCTCGTCGCGCTCGGCTCGAACCTGTCCGCGCTGTGGATCCTCGTCGCGAACGGCTGGATGAACAACCCGGTCGGTGCCGAGTTCAACTACCAGACGATGCGTATGGAGATGACGAGTCTGTTCGACGTGCTGTTCAACCCCGTCGCGCAGGTGAAGTTCGTGCACACGGTGTCGGCCGGCTACGTGTCGGCGGCGATGTTCGTGCTCGGCGTGTCGTCGTGGTACCTGCTGAAGAAACGCGACATCGACTTCGCGCTGCGCTCGTTCGCGGTCGCGGCCGGTTTCGGCCTCGCGGCAACGCTGTGCGTGATCGTGCTCGGCGACGAATCGGGCTATACGACCGGCGAAGTGCAGAAGATGAAGCTCGCCGCGATCGAATCCGAATGGGAAACGCAGCCGGCGCCCGCATCGTTCACACTGATCGGGATTCCGAACCAGGAAGAACAGCGCACCGACTACGCGATCAAGATCCCGTACGCGCTCGGCCTGATCGCGACGCGCTCGATCGACGAACCGGTGATCGGCCTGCGCGAGCTCGCGAAGCACAGCGAGGAGCACATCCAGAGCGGGATGGTCGCGTACGGCGCACTGCAGAAGATCAAGCAAGGCGACACGAGCGACGCGACGCGCGCGCTGTTCGACCAGCACAAGCAGTATCTCGGCTACGGGCTGATGCTCAAGCAGTTCACGCCGAATGTGGTCGATGCGACGCCCGAGCAGATCAAGGCCGCCGCGAAGAAGACGATCCCGCCGGTCGCGCCCGTGTTCTTCTCGTTCCGGATCATGGTGGCGCTCGGCTTCCTGTTCGTCGCGACGTTCATTGCCGCGTTCTGGTTCTGCGCGCGCCGCGAACTGCTGCAGGACAACCGTCGCTGGTTCCTGCGCTATGCGGTGTGGGCGATCCCGCTGCCGTGGATCGCGATCGAATTCGGCTGGATCGTCGCCGAGCTCGGCCGCCAGCCGTGGACGATCGCCGGCGTGCTGCCGACGCACCTGTCCGCGTCGAGCCTGCAGCCGTCCGACCTGTACCTGAGTCTCGCGGGCTTCATCCTGTTCTACACCGCCCTGTTCGTCATCGAGATCAAGCTGATGTTCAAGTACGCGCGCCTCGGCCCGTCGTCGCTGCATACCGGCCGCTATCACCACGAACTCGCGGCCGCCAGCGAGCGCGCCCCGGCGTGAGCACGCACCTGAAACGGAACAAGGAATCGCTATGGACTATGCAACTCTCAAGCTGATCTGGTGGCTGCTCGTCGGCGTGCTGCTGATCGGCTTCGCCGTCACCGACGGCTTCGACATGGGCGCGACCGCGCTGCTGCCGTTCCTCGGCAAGACCGACGACGAGCGCCGCATTATCGTCAACACGGTGGGCGCGACGTGGGAAGGCAACCAGGTGTGGCTGATCACGGCCGGCGGCGCGATGTTCGCCGCCTGGCCGCTCGTCTACGCGGCGTCGTTCTCCGGCTTCTACTTCGCGATGCTGCTCGTGCTGTTCGCGCTGTTCTTCCGGCCGGTGGGCTTCGACTACCGCAGCAAGCGGCCCGACCCGCGCTGGCGCGCGGGCTGGGACTGGGGCCTGTTCGTCGGCGGCTTCGTGCCGGCGCTCGTGTTCGGCGTCGCGTTCGGCAACCTGCTGCAAGGCGTGCCGTTCAAGTTCGACAGCGACCTGCGCGTGACCTACTACGGCGGCTTCTGGGCGCTGCTGAACCCGTTCGCGCTGCTGTGCGGGCTCGTCAGCCTCACGATGCTCGTCGCGCACGGCGCCGCGTTCATCAAGATGAAGACCGACGGCGTGATCGCGCGCCGCGCATCGATCGCGCTGCGCGTGGCGTCGTTCCTCGCGGTCGTGCTGTTCGCGCTGGCCGGCGTGCTGATCGCATCGTATGTCGGCGGCTTCCACATCACGCACGCCGCGCCGACCGACTCCGTCGCGAACCCGCTGCTCAAGGAAGTCGCCGCCGGTTCGGGCCTGTGGCTCGCGAACTACGGCGAATTCCCGTGGATGATCGCGGCGCCCGTCGTCGGCATCGCGGGCGGCCTGCTCGCGATGCTGCTGGCCGGCTCGAAGCAGGAGAAGACAGCCTTCTTCTGCACGGGGCTGATGATCGCCGGCGTGATCCTGACCGCGGGCTTCTCGATGTTCCCGTTCATCATGCCGTCGTCGCTCGACCCGCGCAGCAGCCTGACCGTATGGGATTCGACGTCGAGCCACATGACGCTGCAGGTCATGCTGTTCGCGGTGATCGTGTTCCTGCCGATCGTGCTGCTCTACACGAGCTGGGTGTATCGCGTGATGCGCGGCAAGGTCACGCGCCAGACGCTCGAGGACAACAAGCACTCGATGTATTGAAGAACCGGGCCGGGGCGCACCCGCGCCCTCGCCCACCGTTTCGCAAGGAGTCGGATCATGTGGTATTTCAGCTGGATTCTCGGTATCGGCGTCGCGCTGTCGTTCGGCATCGTCAATGCGATGTGGCTCGAAGCGCGGCAGAAGCCGCAGGAAGCGCCCGTACGCACACGCCGCGACTGACGCCCGCCTGACGCGTGCGGCCGAGCGCGCCGCCGCTGACCGGAACGAACCTCGCCTCGCGCGAGGTTTTTTTTTCGTCCGGCCCATCCGGACGGGCGCCGCGCGTCGATGCCAATTTAGCGCCAGATTGATACCACTTGAATACCAATAAAAGGTTTCATAAGATCTTTGGACACGGCCGCTGACAGGCCGATTCCTTCTGGGTGGGGGAGACATGCGAATCCCGTATGTGGCGCGCGCCTGCGCGCCGTGTCGACGTCCGCGTACCGCGGCGTCCGCTGTCGCGCTCGCGCGCGGCCGGCCGAACAGGGTCGGCTGCGGCCGGCTCGCCGCCACCGCGGCCATTGTGGTGCGCCCCCAATGATCATGCGCACACCGCCCGGCCGATCCGATCGGCACGCGTGCCCGCCTCCCGTTCCGTAACGCACGCCCGCGCGTGCAGATTGCGCGCGGTGCAGTCGCATCGCCCCGCGTGCTGGTATCTCCCGCAGCTCCACTGAAAGACCCGATCGCAGCGACGTCGCTCCACGACGCCGCTACGCCCCCTTTTTTCTCAGGAGTTCGAATGAAGCGCATCATGCCCTCCCTTCTTGCAAGCCTGCTGATCGCGGCGCTATCGCCGGCCGTGATCGCGGCCCAACCCGCACCGGCGGCCTCCGGCGCGACCGCCGGCACCGTGCTGGCTAGCGCACAAGCGGCCAGTCTCGCGACGCTGCTGTCGAACGGCCTCGCATTGCGCGTCGCCGTCGACAACAACCACGCGGCCACGGCCGGCGTGCCGTGTGCCGATCTTGGCGCCGACGGCGCGGCCTGCGCGACGGGCCGCCTGATCCTGCAGAACCGCGGCCATCAGGTAATCGCCGACGGCGGCTGGAAGCTCTACCTGCACAGCATCCGCCGGCTGCTGCGGATCGACCGCCCGGGCTTCGCGCTGCGGCGGCTCACCGGCGACCTGTACGAACTGACGCCGCAGCCGGGCTCGGTGCGGCTCGCACCCGGCGAACGCCTCGAACTGCCGTTCGTCGCCGAATACTGGCTGCTGCGCTACAGCGACGTGATCCCGCGCCCGTACGTGGTGGTCGATGGCGCGCCGCCAGCCGTGCTGCGCTACAACGACACCGACGACGAGCTGCGCTACGTCGAATCGCTGCCGGCCGACGCGCAGAACAACTCGACCGGCAATGCGCCGCCGGTGGCCGCACGGCCCGACGCGAGCCGCGCGCTGCCGAGCGTGAAGCGCGAACAGCCGCTGCCCGGCACGCTCGACCTGCGCGGCGTCGAACTCGCGCTGCCGGACCTGCCCGACGCGCAGGTCGCGGCGCTGCGCGAACGCGCGACGACCCTCGGGCTCGACGGTGCGCGCGTGCCCGTCCGCGGCGCCGTCGCGCCGCGCCGGCTGCCGGCCGACATCGCGACGCCGGGCGGCTACCGGCTGGCGATCGGGCCGCGTGGCGTCCTGATCGAAGGCTACGATCGCGCGGGCCTCTACTACGGCGTGCAGACGCTCTACTCGCTCGCGCCGGCCGGCGGCGGTCCGATCCCGGCGATGCTCGTCGAGGATGCGCCGCGCTTCACCCATCGCGGGATGCACGTCGACCTCGCGCGCAACTTCAAGCACCCGGCGACGCTGCGCCGCCTGATCGACCAGATGAGCGCACACAAGCTCAACCGCCTGCACCTGCACCTGTCCGACGACGAAGGCTGGCGCATCGAGATTCCCGGCCTGCCCGAGCTGACCGAGATCGGTTCGCGCCGCTGCCACGACCCGAGCGAGACTCGCTGCCTGCTGCCGCAGCTCGGCTCCGGCCCCGACAACCGTTCGGGCGGCGGCTACCTGACGCGCGACGACTACGTGGCGCTGGTGCGCTACGCGGCCGCGCACTTCGTGCAGATCATCCCAGAGATCGACATGCCCGCGCATGCGCGGGCGGCCGTCGTGACGATGGAAGCGCGCTACCGGCGGCTGCATGCGGCCGGCCGCGAACAGGAAGCGAACGCGTACCGGCTGCTCGATCCGCAGGACACGACGAACCTGACGACGGTGCAGTTCTACGACCGGCGCAGCGACCTGAACCCGTGCGTGCCGGGCGCGCTCAATTTCGCGTCGAAGGTGATTCGCGAGATCGCGGCGATGCATGCGGACGCCCAGGCGCCCCTGCATACCTGGCACTACGGCGGCGACGAAGCGAAGAACATCTTCCTCGGCGCGGGCTTCCAGCCGCTGAACGGCACCGACCCGAACAAGGGGCGCATCGACCTCGCCGCGCAGGACAAGCCGTGGGCGCGTTCGCCCGCGTGCACGGCGCTGCTCCAGCGCGGCGAGATCAAGTCGATCGACGAGTTGCCGACGCGTTTCGCGAAACAGGTGAGCGCGGCGGTCAGCGCGAACGGGATCGACACGATGGCCGCGTGGCAGGACGGCATCAAGCATGCGAACGGGCCGCAGGACTTCAGCACGCGCCACGTGATGGTGTCGCTGTGGGACACGATCTTCTGGGGCGCGTCGGACAGCGCGCGCGACCTGAGCGGCAAGGGCTACCTGACGGTGCTCGCGCTGCCCGACTACCTGTACTTCGACTTCCCGTACACGCTCAACCCGCGCGAGCGCGGCTACTACTGGGGCTCGCACGCGACGGACGAGTACAAGGTGTTCTCGCTCGCGCCCGAGAACCTGCCGCAAAACGCCGAAGTGATGGGCGACCGCGACGGCAACCCGTTCGAGGTCACCGGCACGGGTCCCGCGCCGCGTATCGAAGGCATGCAGGGCCAGGCGTGGGGCGAGGTGATGCGCAACGACACCTTCCTCGAATACATGGCCTACCCACGGCTGCTCGCGCTCGCCGAGCGCGCGTGGCACCGGGCCGACTGGGAGCTGCCGTATGCGGCCGGCGTGCGCTTCAAGCGCGGCGACACGCATCACGTCGACACGGCCGCGCTGCAGCGCGACTGGGCCGGTTTCGCGACGCTGCTCACGCAACGCGAATTGCCGAAGCTCGACCGGGCCGGTGTCGGCTACCGGAAGCCGACCTTCACGCTGACGAATCCGTGATCGGCTGAACGCCCGGACGACGCGCGATGCAAACGCATGCATCGCGCGATCGCCCGGACCAAAGAAAAACGGCTTGCGACACACACGTCGCAAGCCGTTTTCGTTTTACTGCCCGGCCGAACCCGCCACGCGGATCAGGCCGGCTTCATCGCATCAGGCCGGTTGCGCGGCCGCCGCGCTGCCCGACGGCGGCAGGCGCGCGCCGAGCTGTTCGGCATAGCGCGCGGCCGCGTTGCCGCAGACGATGTGGAACGTGTCGAGCGACACCCATGCTACGTCGAGCGCACCGAGGCGATCGCGATCGACTGCCGACGGATCGCGCACGACCACCCGCAGGCGCGTGGTCGCCACCGCGTCGAGCGATGCGACGTTGGTCGCGCCGCCGAACACCGCGAGCCAGCGCGTCGGTTCCGGATCGAGCGGGCCGGCGGCCGCGCCCGTGACAGGCTGCGCGGCGGCGGCCGTCGCGGTCGACGCGGCGCCGGTCGCGCCGCTGCCGATCGCGACACGCATCTCGTCGGCAATGATGTCGGCCTCGGGCCCGATGATCACCTGCACGCTGTTGCCACCGCGCTTGAGCACGCCACGCGCGCCGATCGACTTCAGCTCGGGCTCCGAGACCTTCTCCGGATCGACGACGGTCAGGCGCAGGCGCGTCGTGCATGCGTCGACGACCGACAGGTTGCCCGCACCGCCGAGTGCGGCGATGTAGCGTTGCGCGCGCGGTGCGGCGGCCGTCGCGGCACCCCCCGCAGCCGGTGCGACGAAGCCGCCCGATGCGTACGATTCGGCAGGCGCATCGGCCGATGCCGGCTCGCGGCCCGGCGTCGCCATGTTGAACTTGCGGATGAAGAAGCGGAACAGCCCGTAGTATGCGGCGCCGTACGCGATGCCGAGCGGGATCGCGATCCAGCCCTTCGTCGACAGCCCGTAGTTCAGCACGTAGTCGATTGCACCGGCCGAGAACGTGAAGCCGAGCTTCACGCCGAGGATCTGGCAGATCGCGAGCGACAGCCCCGTCAGCACCGCGTGGATCACGTACAGCACCGGCGCGAGGAACATGAAGCTGAATTCGATCGGTTCGGTCACGCCGGTCAGGAACGACGTGAGCGCCATCGAGAACAGCAGGCCGCCGACCATCGCGCGGCGCTCCTTCGGTGCCTCGTGCAGCATCGCGAGACACGCGGCCGGCAGGCCGAACATCATGATCGGGAAGAAGCCGGCCATGAAGGTGCCCGCGGTCGGGTCGCCCGCGAAGAAGCGGTGCAGGTCGCCGTGCACGATCTCGCCGCCGGCGGGCGGCGTGAAGTTGCCGAACACGAACCATGCGAGCGAGTTGATGATGTGGTGCAGGCCCGTGACGAGCAGCAGGCGGTTCAGGAAGCCGAACACGAACGCACCGATCGCGCCCGCCGTCGTCAGCCACTGGCCGGCCGCGTCGATCAGATGCTGGACCGGCTGCCACACGTACCCGAACACGATGCCGAGTATCACGCACACCAGCCCCGTGATGATCGGCACGAACCGTTTGCCGCCGAAGAACGCGAGGTAGTCCGGCAGCTTGATGTCCTTGTAGCGGTTGTACAGCAGGCCCGCGACGACACCCGCGATGATCCCGGACAGCACGCCCATGTTCAGCTTGGGATCGATGTCCTTCATGATCGCGGTTTCGATCAGGTAGCCGATCGCGCCCGCGAGCGCCGCCACGCCGTTATTGTCCTTCGCGAAACCGACCGCCACGCCGATCGCGAACAGCAGCGGCAGGTTGTCGAAGATCGCGCCGCCGGCATCGGCGATCATCTTGATGTTGAACACGTCCGGCTGGCCGAGTCGCAGCAGGATGCCGGCAACCGGCAGTACCGCGATCGGCAGCATCAGTGCCCGGCCCAGGCCCTGTATTTTCAGAAACGGATTCCCGTTCATTCAGTCCTCCAATCCTTGTCTCGTCGTTAATCGTCGTTGACCTAATTACGCTCTTGTACCGAAACGGGCCGCGCGCCCGCCGCCGACGTTCAGTCGAGCGGCCAGACCTCGCGGCTTGCTGCCCTTACCGCCTGTGCCGAATCGAGCGCGAGCAGATCCTGCGCGCGCTGACGGCACAACTGGTAATCGAGACGGCGCACACGCGCCTTGATGCCCGGCACCGAAACGGGGTCGACCGACAGTTCGGTCACGCCGAGGCCCACCAGGATCGGCACCGCGAGCGGATCGCCGCCGAGCGCGCCGCATACGCCAACCCACTTGCCGTGCTTCGCGGCGCCGCGCACCGCGAAGTCGATCAGGCGCAGCACGGCCGGATGCAGGCCATCGGATTGCGCGGCCAGATCGGCCTGGCAGCGGTCCATCGCGAGCGTGTACTGCGTCAGGTCGTTGGTGCCGATCGACAGGAAATCCGCGTGCTGCGCGAGCTGGTCGGCCAGCAGCGCGGCCGACGGCACCTCGATCATCACGCCGACCTCGATCGGCTCGGTACGGCCCTGCGCGCGCGCGAATTCGTCGATGCGCTTGCGCAACCGCACGAGTTCACCGGCGTCGGTAACCATCGGCAGCAGGATGCGCACCGCACCGAACGGCTTCACCGCGAGCAGGCCCTGCAATTGATCGTCGAGCAGATCGGGGCGCACCTGCGCGAGGCGGATGCCGCGCAGGCCGAGCGCCGGGTTCGGTTCGGGCGGCAGCGTCAGGTAGTCGACTTCCTTGTCGGCGCCGACGTCGAGGGTGCGGATGATCGCGGTGCGACCCTGCAGCGCATCGACGATCGACTGGTAGCTCTGCTGGTGTTCGACGACCGTCGGCGCGGCCTGGCGATGGATGAACATCAGCTCGGTGCGCAGCAGGCCGACCGCATCGGCGCCGTTGTCGACCGCGGTGTTCGCGTCGTCGAGCGTCGCGATGTTCGCGGCAACCTCGATCGCGCGGCCATCGACGGTCTCGGCGGCAACGCCTGCCAGTTGCCGGTTCGCCTCGCGCACGCCGTCCAGGCGCTGGCGTTCGTGCCGCGCACGCTCCACGTCGAGCGCGGTCGGCGCGTGTTCGAGCCGGCCCGCGCTCGCATCGACGACGACCTGCGTGCCGTCCGGGATCGCATACAGCGCATCGCCGACCGCGACCAGTGCCGGAATGCCGAGCTGCCGCGCGATGATCGCCGCGTGCGACGTCGCGCCGCCACGCGCCATCACGAGCGCGGTCACGCGCTGGCGATCGAGCGACGACAGGTCCGACGGCGTGAATTCCTCGGCCGCGAGCACGGCCTCGTCGGGCAGCGCACGCGTGGCGCCGTTCGTGTGGCCGAGCGCGCGCAGCACGCGCTTCTCGATATCGCGCAGGTCGGCCGCACGTTCGGCGAGCAGCGCATCGTCGAGCTTCGACAGCGTGTCGATCTGCGTGCGGATCGTCGCGCGCCACGCGAAGCCCGCGCTCTTGCCGAGACTGATCAGGTCGCGCGCCGCATCGATCAGCGTCGGGTCTTCCAGCAGCACGCGATGCACCGCGAAGATGCCCGCTTCACCGACCGCGCCGCGCGCCGATGCGTTGCGCACCGTTTCGTCGAGTTCGGCGTCGACCGCCTTCAGCGCCTGGTCGAGCTGGCGGCTTTCCGCAGCCGGCGTGCCCGAAGCCTGCTCGGGCGGCACGATTTCCGCATCGTCGAGACGCACCAGCGTGCCGACCGCGATGCCGGGCGCCGCACATACGCCTGCGAGCGTGTTCAGGTCGATTGGCGCGCCGGTGCTGCGCGCGACCGTTTGCGGTGCGGGCGACCTCAGCCGCGCCGGTTTTTCCTCGACTTCGCCGTGCGCTTCGCGCAGCAGCTCGTGCTCGACCGCATCGACAGCCTGTTGCGCGTGCGCGCCGCGGCCGACCAGCTCGACCGTCGCGCCTTCGCCGGCGCCGAGGCCGAGCAGGCCGACGACGCTCGCGATCGATGCCTTGCGGCCGTCGAACAGCACGTCGACACTCGCGTCGAACCCGCGCACGGCTTCACGCGCTCGCGCGGCAGGCCGCGCGTGCAGGCCGCCCGGCTGTGCGAGCACGATCTCGCGGCGCACTTCGTTCTTTGCCGCCGCATCGGTTCGTGCCGCCTGCGCAGCCGCTTCGCCCTTGCCGCGCAGCACGAGCAACGGCGTCTCGCCGGCCGTCGCGAAACCGCTCGCGCGATCGACGACCTCGAACGCGTCGGAGTTGGCGATCGCGATCACCGACACGAGCGAATGCGCGCTGCGCGCCACCGCGTCCTGGTCGAACTCGATCAGCAACGCACCTGCCTCGACACGCGCGCCGGCCTCGATGTGTGCGATGAAGCCCTGCCCGTTCAGCTCGACGGTGTCGATGCCGATGTGCAGCAGCACTTCCGCGCCTTGCGGCGTCGTGATCGTCACCGCGTGACCCGTGCGCGCGAGATGCGACACGACGCCCGCGCACGGCGCGACGAGCTTGCCCGCGAGCGGGTCGATGCCGATGCCGTCGCCGAACATCCCGCCGGAGAACACCGGATCGGGCACGTCGGCCAGCGCGACGATCGGCCCCGTCAAGGGGCTAAGCAGGACGATCTGATCATGGGTGGAACTCTTCAACTGGGACTCCTCGGCGCGTCTCATCGGCTGTCTCGGCTATCAGTGCGTTTCGGTGACTTTGTTCAGGTGGCGCGGCGTGTCGGGGTTGCGGCCGCGCGCGACGGCGAGATCCGCCGCCATCACGTAGAACGAAAGAATGGCGGCGATCGGGTCGAGCGCCGAATGGGCGGACTGCGCGAGCGGCAGCGTCGCACCGGGCGTGCCGGCCGGCGCCGCGAGCAGCACGGCGGCGCCGCGTGCGCGCATGTCTTCGGCAAGCTGCAGCAGGCCGGCCTGCTCGGGCCCCGGCGGTGCGAACACGAGCAGCGGATAGTCGCGGTCGATCAGCTCCATCGGGCCGTGACGGACTTCGGCACTCGAGAACGCCTCGGCCTGGATGCCGGACGTTTCCTTCAGCTTCAGCGCGGCTTCCTGCGCAATGGCGAGACCGAGGCCGCGGCCGATCACGATCATCCGCTCGACACCTGCGAGCGCGGCAACGGCCTGCGACCAGTCGAGCTGGCCGGCCCGCGCGAGCACGTCGGGCAGCCCGCGCAGCGCGGTCATCAGCGCCGCGTCGCGCTGCCAGTACGCGACGATCTGCGCGGACAGCGACAGCATCGCGATATAGCTCTTCGTCGCGGCGACCGACAGTTCGGGGCCGGCGAGCAGCGGCAACTGGTGCTCGCATGCATCGGCGAGCGGCGACGGCAGCACGTTCACGGCGGCGACGGTACGCGCGCCGGCTTCGCGCAGCGCGGCCATCGTGTTGACGAGGTCGGGGCTCTTGCCCGACTGGGAGAAGGCGATCGCGAGTTGATCCTGCACCTTCAGCGGCGCCTGCTGCAGCGTCGCGACCGACATCGGCAGCGACGCGACCGGCACGCCGAGGCGGCTCATCGTCAGGCTCGCGAAATAGCTCGCGGCGTGATCCGAGCTGCCGCGTGCGACCGTCAGCGCAACGGCCGGCGGGTGATCGAGCAATTGGCCGGCGAGCGCTTCGACGCGCGAGGTGTCGGCGATCTGCGCGGCGACGACCTGGGCGGACTCGCGCGCTTCCTTAAGCATATTCGACAATCGATTCTCCTTCGACGTAGGTCGCGGTGAGGTTCAGGTCGCGGTCGAACACCGCGAGGTCGGCCCATGCGCCGCGCTCGAGGCGGCCGCGATCGGTGACGCCGAGGTAGTCGGCCGCGTAGCGCGACATCCGGTTCGACACGTCGGCGATCGGCAGGCCGAGCGAGACGAGGTTGCGCAGCGCCTGGTCCATCGTCAGCGTGCTGCCGGCGAGCGTGCCGTCGGCCAGCCGCACGCCGCCGAGGCACTTCGTCACGTGCTGGCTGCCGAGGCGGTATTCGCCGTCGGGCATGCCCGTTGCCGACGTGCTGTCGGTCACGACGTACAGGCGCGGAATCGCACGCAGCGCGGCACGAATCGCGCCCGGGTGCACGTGCAGCAGGTCGGGGATGATTTCCGCGTATTCGGCATGCGCAAGCGCCGCGCCCACGAGGCCCGGGTTGCGGTGATGCAGCGGCGACATCGCGTTGAACAGGTGCGTGAAGCCGCATGCGCCGTGCTTGAGCGCGGCGACCGCGTCGTCGTAGGTCGCGAGCGAGTGGCCGAGCTGCACGCGTACGCCGCGTGCGGCCATCTCGCCGATGATCTCGATGTGGCCGGCGATTTCCGGCGCGAGCGTGACGACGCGGATCGGTGCGATCGACAGGTATTTCAACACTTCGTCGAGCACGGCCGACACGGCCGCGTCGGGCTGCGCGCCGAGCTTGCCGGGGTTGATGTACGGCCCTTCGAGGTGCACGCCGAGCACGCGCGCGCCGCCCGGCGTGCGGGTGCGCGCGACGCTGCCGAGGTTGCCGACGACTTTCATGAGTTCGTCGCGCGGCGCGGTCATCGTCGTCGCGAGCAGGCTCGTCGTGCCGAACTGCGCGTGCGTGCGGGCGATCGTCTCGATCGCGTCGCCGCCTTCCATCACGTCGGCGCCACCGCCGCCGTGCACGTGCAGGTCGATGAAGCCGGGCAGGATGTAAGGCGCGTCGTTCTTCGCGGGATCGACGGGGGTGCCGTCGAGCGTGGTGATGCGGCCGTTCTCGCTATCGAGCGAACCGTGAATCCAGCCTTCGGGGGTGAGGATGTTTCCAGTCAGCATGACGTTCTCTTGATGATCTGGTGACGCGGGCATCCGCGTCGTGATTTGCAAATTCGTGTCGTTGCTTCTCGTCTGTCGCGCGCGGGCAGTCTCGCGCGTCAGCGTTTCAGTTCGGCGACGAAGTCGTAGTAGTCGTCGCGGCAATACGTTTCGCTCACTTCGATCGCGCGCTGGTCGGCGCCATAGCCGATCCGCGTGATCACCAGCAGTGCCGAGCCCGGCTTCACCGCCATCCATTTCGCGATCGCGTGCGTCGCGTTCGCCGCGCGAAAGTGCTGCAGCGCGCGCACGACGGTCATGCCGCGCGCCTCGAGGTATTCGTACAGCGACGCGCCGAGCACCTGCGGATCGGGCACCACCGCGGCCGGCAGCGTCGAGTGCTCGACGGCCATCACGATGCCGTCCGCGCGGCGCAGCCGTTCGAGCCGCGCCACCGTCGCGCCGGGCGCGAGACCGAGACGTGCAATCTCGTCGCGGCTCGCGGCGCGCAGCGTGCGCGACAGCCACACCGAATCGGGCACGAAGCCGCGCTGCCGCATCTTCGCGGAGAAGCCGACGAGACGCGACAGCGGATCGGCAACGCGCGGCGTGATGAAACTGCCCGCCCCGCGCGCCCGCTTGATCAGCCCCTGCTCGACCAGCAGCGCCAGCGCGCGACGGGCCGTGATCCGCGATACGCCGACCGACACCGACAGCAGCCGCTCCGACGGCAGCGCCTCGCCGGCGCGCCACGCGCCGCCATGAATCGCGCTCGCCAGGTTGCGGGCGAGCTGCAGATAGAGCGGCGTGTCGTCGAGGGGATCGGGCGCCAGTTCGGACCAGCCGGTTTCCATGTGCCTCCGGGTGTCGGACGACGATCTCGGACCGTCGAAAGTGAACGCATTATATAACCACCATAATACCAGTCAACGAACTGGTATTAGCCTCTTGAAAATCCCCGAAAGCCTTGCCCCGCAAGCGTTTTAGTAGCGACAAAGCCTTTGTTTACAAAGGAGTACGGGGTAGGGATTTACCCGAATTGGTATGCAAGGGGACAGTTCCGGTGCTGGATTTGCCGGGTCAGGAGGGCTGGAAACGATACCGGAATAGAACCAGTTCGGCCGATTGGTATGCACCGGACTGCAGCCCACGGGCAGCGTGCCGGCGCTTGCGTCAGTGGAACTCGCGGCTCGATGTGCGCAGGCCACCGAGCAGCGGCGTCAGATCCTCGAAATGCTGCACGACGAGGTGCCTCACGTCGCTCGCGACCTGCCACACGCCGGACGCCGCGAGCAGCCGCGAATCGAGGGTTTCGCGGCGCTGCCGCGCGAGCAGCTCGGGCCGGACGATCAGGTTCACGCAACCCGTTTCGTCCTCGAGCGTCATGAACATCACGCCTTTCGCGGTGCCCGGCATCTGCCGTGCGGTCACGAGCCCGCACGCGCGCGCAAGCCGGCCGTCGGGGCGGTCGTGCAATTCGGCCGCGGACGACAGCCGCCGCGCGCGCAGCGCGGGCCGCAGCAGCGCGACGGGGTGGCGGTTCAGCGTGAGGCCGGTGGTGTGATAGTCGGCGAGGATGTCGTCGGCTTCCGACGGCGCGCCGAGTGCCGGCTTCTGCGCTTCGTCGATCGGTGCGGCGGCGAGCAGGTCGCGCTCGGGTGCCGCCGCAACCGCTTGCCACAACGCATCGCGGCGGTGGCCGGCGAGCGTCGCGAGCGCGTTCGCGGCGGCGAGCGCTTCGAGATCGCGGCGTTCGAGCTGCGCACGGCGCGCGAGCGTGTCGACGTTCTCGAACGGGCCCGCCGCGCGTGCGGCTTCGATCCTGCGGACAGCGGTTTCTCCCAGACCGCTCACGAGCGACAGCCCGAGCCGAACGGCCGGCTGGCCATGTGGGGGCGGCTGGCCGGGCAGCGCTTCGAGCGACGCATCCCAGCCGCTTTGCGTCACGTCGATCGGCAGCACCTGCACGCCGTGGCGCTTCGCGTCCTGCACGAGTTGCGACGGCGGATAGAAACCCATCGGCTGGCTGTTCAGCAGCGCGGCGAGGAAGATTGCCGGTTCGTGGCATTTGAGCCAGCTGCTCGCGTAGGCGAGTTTCGCGAAGCTCGCTGCGTGGCTCTCGGGAAAACCGTAATCGCCGAAGCCCTTGATCTGCTCGAAGATCTGTTCGGCGAACTCGGGCGGATAGTCGCGCTCGCGCATCCCGTCGACGATCTTGCGGTGATATTTCTCCAGATTGCCCTTGCGCTTCCACGCGGCCATCGCGCGGCGCAGCTCGTCGGCCTCGCCCGGCGTGAAGCCTGCCGCGATCATCGCGATCTGCATCACCTGCTCCTGGAAGATCGGCACGCCCTGCGTGCGTTCGAGCGCCGGCTTCAGATCTTCCTTTGGATAACTGACCTTTTCGATGCCCTGACGCCGTTTCAGATAGGGATGCACTGCCCCGCCCTGAATCGGCCCCGGACGCACGATCGCAACCTCGATCACCAGATCGTAATAGGTGCGCGGCCGCAGGCGTGGCAGCATCGACATCTGCGCGCGCGATTCGATCTGGAACACGCCAACCGTGTCGGCGCGGCAGATCATGTCGTAGGTCGCTTTGTCATCCTGCGGAATGTGCTTCAGCGTGAACGGCTCGCCATCCGGCTCCGGCGGCCCGCGCCACGCGGTACGCATGTCGAATGCGCGATGCAGCGCCGACAGCATGCCGAGCGCGAGCACGTCGACCTTCATCAGCCCGAGCGCTTCGAGATCGTCCTTGTCCCACTGGATCACGCGCCGCCCGTCCATCGCCGCGTTCTCGACCGGCACGAGCCGCGTGAGCTTGCCGCGGCTGATCACGAAACCGCCCGAGTGCTGCGACAGATGACGCGGAAAGTTCAGCAGCCGCGCGGCGAGCCGGGCCCACGCCTGGATGAGCGGCGTCGCGGGATCGAGCCCGGTCGTCGAGAATTGCTGCAGCAGGTCGCGGCTGCCGTCGAACCAGCGGTGCGCTTTCGCGACACGATCGACCAGCATCGGATCGACGCCGAGCGCCTTGCCGGTCTCGCGCAGCACGCCGCGCGGACGATAGGTCGAGACGGCGGCCGCCAGTGCGGCGCGGTTGTGCCCGTACTTCTTGTAGATATGCTGAATCACTTCTTCCCGGCGCTGATGCTCGAAATCGACATCGATATCGGGCGGCTCGCCGCGTTCCACGCTGATGAAGCGCTCGAACAGCATCGTGCTCTGATCGGGATCGACCTCGGTGATGCCGAGGCAGAAGCAGACGACGGAGTTCGCCGCCGAGCCGCGCCCCTGGCACAGGATGTTCTGGCTGCGCGCGTATTTGACGATGTCGTAGACGGTCAGGAAGAACGGTTCGTAGCTCAGTTGTGCAATCAGGTCGAGTTCATAGCGGATCTGCTTCTCGACTTTCTCCGGAATACCCTGCGGATAGCGCCCAGCCGCCCCTGCCCGGGTTTCCTGTTCCAGATAGCTCGTCGGCGTGAGCCCCTTCGGCACGATCTCGTCGGGATACTCGTAGCGAAGCGAGCTGAGTTTGAAATCGCACGCATCGAGAATCGCGCACGTCTGCGCGATCTCGTCCGCCGAATACAACTGCCCGATTCGCTGCCGCGAACGCAAATGCTGTTCCGCATTCGGCGCCAGTGCATAGCCGCACTCCGAAACCGGCATCCCGACGCGGATCGCCGTCATCACGTCCTGCAGTTCCTTGCACGAGCGCCGGTGCATCGTCACGTCGCCCAGCGCGACGATACGTACGCCCCGCCGCTCACCGGCCGCACGAATCTCCTCGCGCTGCGCGCCATCCAGCGCGCGCTGCAACTGCACGAGCCCGAGCCGCGCACGTTCGCCGAACGTCGTGCGAAACCACGCAACCTGTGCATCGAGCACGTCGGCCCGCACCGGGTACGCGGGCACGAGAATCGCGAAGCAATCGGGCATGCCGCGCAAGTGTGCGAACTTCGCAGGCGGCGCCGACAGCATCCGCGACGTCAGCGTGTAGGTCCCCTTCGGCGCTTCCATCCGCCGCCACGAAATCAGCTCGGAAAGATTGCCGTACCCCTCGCGATTCTGCGCAAGCAACACGAGCCCGAACGCACCGGGGCCCGGATCGTGGCCGGGCGCGACTTCATCCGGCGTGACGTCGAAGTACGAACCGATGACGAGCGGCAGCCCTTTCGCTTTCGCCGCGACGTGCATGCGCGGTGCGCCGGCGAGCGAGCATTCGTCGGTGATCGCGATCCCGCGATAGCCGAGTTCCGCCGCACGCTCGACCAGTTCTTCCGCATGCGACGCGCCATGCAGGAACGAAAAGTTCGAACGGCAGAACAACTCCGCGTAATCGGGCAGCCAGCTGAATTCCGCAACCATCTTCGTTCACCCGAACAAGCCGTGCAGGAACCAGTGCGGCTCGGACTCGCTCCCCGCCCGCTCCTTGAACACCCAGTAGCACGCCCCGGCCTCGTCCTGCGCAACGCAGTAATCGCGTGCAGCAAACTGACCGTCGAACCACCCGGCCTCGATCCGTTCCACCGACGACATCATCCTGAGCGGCGTATGAAATACCGGCCGGTCCCCGCGCATCAACAGCGGCAGCGGCTCGGCGAGCAGCCACGCGGGCCTCGGCGGCACCGCCGGCGGCCCGCCAGCCGGCTTGCCGGCCTGCGCATCGAGCGGCAGCCAGCGGTTCGCGGCCTCGGGCCGGTGATCGGCAACCGGGGCCGCACGCAATACGTTCTCCGCGCCCAGCCGCGCGACCAGTAATTCGAACAACCGCGCACGCGTCTCGCGCGTACCGCCCGGCTCCGGGAAGAGATCGTCGGCCGGCGGCGCGACCGATTCGACGCGCGTCGCCTTCAGGCGCACCGCGATCACCGCGGCCGGCAACTCGACGCGCGCGAGCCGCTCGCCGAGCAGCCGCATGAAATGCGCCTCGTCGCGCACGGGTGCGGCGAACGCGAGTTCGAGCGGTGTCGGCGGCACGGCCTGGCGGCCGCGCTCGTGTTCGAGATCGAACGTCATCGCGGCCAGCGACAGCTGCCGCGCGGCCAGCCAGCCGCACAGCTGCACGACGAGCCGTCGCGCGGCGAACAGCACGGCTTCCGCGTATTCGACGCGCTCCGGCAATTCGAGCCGCACGTCGAACACCGGCGGCACCGCCATCCACGCCAGCGGCTCGACCGCGTCGCCGTATGCGCGATCGAGCGCGGCCAGCAACGCGGGGCCGCAGCGGCGCTGCAACCCCGCGCGCGGCAGACCGCGCAAATCGGCGAGCGTGCGGCAGCCGAGGCCGTCGAACCAGCCCGCATACGGACGCGCATCGGGCAGCAGCACGCAGGGCAGCCGATCGAGCGAGCGGATGAGCGATGCATGGCCGGCAACGCGGCGGCGGATGCGTGCGCGCGCAGACGTACGCGCAAGCAGCCACGCGCCGCGCCCGGTCGGTGCGGCGGACAGGCGCGCCGCATAACCGAGCGCCGCGAGCGTCGCACGCACCTGGCGGCACAGCGACGGCAGGCCGCCGAACAGCCGCAGGCTCGAGCCGACGTCGACGATCAGCGTGGCTTCGTCGTCGAGCGCGACGCACGGCGAAAAGCGCAGCAACGCGAGCGCGACCGCGCGCAGCGCATCGGCCTCGCGCGCGGGATCGCGTTCGACGAGCTGCGTGTGCGGCGCGAGCGTGAGCACGCCGCCGCGCTTCATGCCCGCGCGCACGCCGTGCCGGCGCGCGGGCGCATCGGCAATCAGCACGACGCCTTGTTCGAGCACCGCGCAGCCTGCTTCGTCTGCTTCGCCTACGCCTTGCGCCGCGTCGTCAGACGGCGGCGGGGCGCACACGTCGAGCGGCAGGCGCGGCAGATGGATGCCGAGCAAGACGCGCATAGCGGCTCTCCACGATGGGCGACGGCAGGTCGAGCACGAGCGGCTCGCTGCGCGCGGGGCCGCGACGCTTGACGATGTCGAGCGACACGCCGCCCGGCACCGGATACAGCGCGACACGCAGCACGGCCGGCGACGGTTGCCGCGCAGCCGATAGCGGCCGCAGCATCACGAACAGCGTGTCGCCCGTGCGCGCGGCCGCGAGATGCAGGCGCCGCAGCGCATCGGGCCGCGCGTCCTGCCAGAGCAGCAGCGCGCCGCAACAGCCGGTCCTGAGCGCCTGCTCGGCGGCCCACAACGCATCGGTGCGGCTGCCGGCGCGCAGCCACAGCAGCGCGTCGGCCGGCACGCCGAGGCTGGCGAGCGCGGTTGCATGCGGCGATTGCGGCGGCGCGACGAGCGCGAGCGGACGCCGGGCGCTGACGGTGCGGGCCAGCGCGGGCGCGAGCAGCCGCATCTCGCCGCAGCCCGGCTGCGCGGCCAGCAGTTCGACGAGCCCGCCGACCGGCCAGCCGCCGCCCGGCAACTCGGCCGACAGCGGTGCGAAGCCGGTATCGATCGTGCGCGGGCCGCCGCGCGCGAGCTGGGAACCGCGCCAGAGCGACGGATGAAGGGATTCGGGAGAAATGGAGGATGCGAGCATGACGCCACCCACAACTGTATGGATATACAGTATATGGCAATGTGCTCGCGTCGCACAGCACCGGTGCGAAACCGGTTTTCATCAGAGGAAAAACGACGAGGAAGCCGGCGCGGCCGTCATGTTACGCCGCACCGCAGCGGGCGTGGCCGGATCGTGCCGCCCGAACGCGCTCCACCGCCATCCGGCCCGAATCGACGGGCCGGCACGCCAACCCGCCGGCGAACCGACACGACGCAGCACCCCGCACCGCGCCGGCCCGCCGGCTGCCCGTCAGCCGAGCAGCAATGCGTCGTCGTCGAGCTGCTCGTGGCGCACCTTCTCGAACATCTGCAGCAGGTCCGGCACATCGAGGCCCTTGCGTGCGTCGCCCGACACGTCGAGCACGACCTGCCCCTGGTGCAGCATCACCGTGCGGTCGCCGTAGTCGAGCGCCTGCCGCATGCTGTGCGTGACCATCATCGTCGTCAGCTTGCTCTCGGCGACGATGCGCGCGGTCAGCTCCAGCACGAACGCGGCCGTTTTCGGATCGAGCGCGGCCGTGTGCTCGTCGAGCAGCAGGATCCGCGACGGCCGCAGCGACGCCATCAAGAGGCTCACGGCCTGCCGCTGGCCGCCCGACAGCAGCCCGATCCGGTCGGTCAGCCGGTTTTCCAGCCCGAGGTTCAGGAGCCGCAGCTTGTCGCGGAACAGCTCGCGCGACGGCCGGTCGAGCGCCGCGCGGAAACCGCGCCGCACGCCGCGCGCCATCGCGAGCGCCATGTTCTCCTCGATCGTCAGCGCCTCGCAGGTGCCGGCCATCGGATCCTGGAACACGCGCGCGACGAGGTGCGCGCGATCCCACGCGGCCTTGCGCGTCACATCCGTGCCATCGATCGCGATACGCCCCGCATCGACCGGCTGGTCGCCGCTGACCGCATTGAGGAAGGTCGACTTGCCGGCGCCGTTCGAGCCGATCACCGCGACGAACTGGCCGTCGGGAATCTCGAGCGACAGCCCGCGCAGCGCGCGCGTCTCGATCGGCGTGCCGGGATTGAACGTGAGTTTGAGATCTTGTGCGGACAGCATGTCATGCCCCTCCGTTCTTGCGCGCGAACAGCTTCTTGCGCGTCGCCGGCAGCACCAGCGCGATCGTGACGAGCGCGGCCGTCACGAGGTTCAGGTCCTGCGCCTTCAGCCCGATGAATTCGCTGTTCAGCGCGAGCGCGATGAAGAAGCGGTAGACGATCGCGCCGAGCACGACCGCGAGCGTCGTCAGCACGAGCCGGCGCGCGGGCAGCAGCGTTTCGCCGATGATCACGGCGGCCAGCCCGATCACGATCGTGCCGATCCCCATCGAGATGTCCGCGCCGCCCTGCGTCTGCGCGAACAGTGCGCCTGCGAGCGCGACGAGCGCGTTCGACAGTGCCATCCCGGCGAGCGTCGCGCGGCCGGTCGCGATGCCTTGCGCACGCGCCATCCGCGGGTTCGCGCCGGTCGCGCGCATCGCGAGGCCGAGCTGCGACGAGAAGAACCAGTCGAGGCCGAGCTTCGCGACCACGACGACGATCGCGAGCAGCGCCGGGCGCAGCACGTAGTCGGGCATCCAGTCGGGCTGCAGCACGGTGAACAGCGTCGGCTCGGTGATCAGCGGCACGTTCGGCCGGCCCATGATCCGCAGGTTCACCGAATAGAGCGCGATCATCATCAGGATACTGGCGAGCAGATCCATGATCTTCAGGCGCACGTTCAGCCAGCCGGTGATGAAGCCGGCCGCCGCGCCCGCGACGATGGCGAACAGCGTCGACGTGAACGGGTCGTAGCCGGCCGAGATCAGCGTTGCGGCGACGGCGCCGCCGAGCGGAAAGCTGCCGTCGACGGTGAGGTCGGGGAAGTTGAGGATGCGGAACGAGATCAGCACCCCGAGGGCGACGAGACTGAAGATCAGGCCGATCTCCAGCGCGCCCAGAAACGAGAACAGAGACATGATGGGGAAATCCTGTTGCTTCCCGGCCGGACGTGTACGGCCGGGCGAAGCGAACGGGCGGCCCCGGGTGGGAGCCGCCCGTCCGGCGGTGTCGTTCAGGCCCGGATCGGACCCGCAAGCGCGGCGGTCGGGCCGCTTACTTGATGACCGTCTTCGCGTCCTTGAGCAGATCCGGCGACAGCGTCACGCCCTGCTTCGCAGCCGCGCCCGTGTTCGCGAACAACTCGAGGTTGCTGCTCGTCTCCGACGCGATCGCGCCCGGCTTCTCACCCTTCAGGATGCGCGCGACGACCTTGCCCGTCTGGCGGCCGAGGTCGCCGTAGTTGATGCCGAGCGCCGCGATGCCGCCGCGCTTCACGCTGTCGGTGTCGCCGGCGACGAGCGGGATCTTCGCTTCGTTCGCGACCTTCACGAGCGCTTCGTACGCGGACACGACGTTGTTGTCGGTGTTCGTGTAGATCACGTCGACCTTGCCGATCAGGCTCTTCGCGGCCGGGCCGATGTCGACGGTACGCGGTGCGGCCGCTTCCTTCAGCGTCATGCCCTGCTTCGCGAGGATCTCCTTGAGCTCCTTCACGACGACGACCGAATTCGCCTCGCCCGGGTTGTAGACCATGCCGACCGTCTTCGCATTCGGCACGACGCGCTTGATCAGCGCGACCTGGCGATCGAGCGGCAGCTTGTCGGACACGCCCGTCACGTTGGTGCCCGACGGGCCCCAGCCCTTCACGAGCTGCGCGGCGACCGGATCGGTGACGCCCGAATAGACGACCGGCACGCTCTTCGTCGCGGCGACGACCGACTGCGCGGCCGGCGTCGCGATCGCGACGATCACGTCGGGCTTGTCGCCGACGAACTTGCGCGCGATCTGCGCGGCCGTGCCCGTGTTGCCCTGTGCGCTCTGGTATTCCCACTTGAGCTTGTCGTCGCCGTAACCTTCCGCCTTCAGTTCGGCGCGCACGCCGTCGCGGATCGCATCGAGCGCCGGATGGTCGACGATCGACAGCACCTTGACGGTCTGTGCATGCGCGGCACCGGCCAGCGCGAGTGCAGCCACGCCGGCCGTGATCGAACGGATCGCGAAAGTCTTGAATCGCTTCATGGGTGAGTCTCCCCCGTATTGTGTCGGTTCTGGATGATGGATTCCCGCCGCCGTCGGGCGGGCGCCGCCGCGCGTGCGACACGCCGGCGATCGGCCCGCACACGCTCCGGGAAAGCGTGCAGCGGCGAACGCACGAGGATACCATTTCCGCAGACCACCGCCTGACTCCGCGCTTTCGCGCGGCACGCCGGATCGCGGCCTGCGCCGACGTCCGGCGACCGCGTGCAACGCCCGCCCGGCGGCGGCTCCGGCCCGCGTCGGCCAACGCGTCAGCCGTGCTCGCGGCTTTACGTTATGCTGTCGGCCGACCCAATCCACTCCATCGGAGGGCAGATGAAACGGGGGATCCGAGCCATCGTATTCGCGGCCGTCGCGCTGGCGCTGCCGGGTGCGGCGTTCGCGCTGACCGACGGCAGCGCGCAATACGACGACTGCATGCTCAACGCGCTGCGCGAAAGCCGCAACGGCGCGGCTGCGCAGTTGATCCAGCGCTCCTGCGACGCGCTGTATCGCAACAACGCGATGCTGCTGCCGCGCGAGCGGCGCTTTCACGAGTGCGTCGTGCAGTCGCTGCCGGGCGTGCGCGACAACTATGCGATCCAGCAGATCATGTCGATCTGCTCGCGGCGCGGCGAGATGTGAACGGACACCGGACGCCGAACACCGGGCGCCAATGAAAAAGGGCCTGCGCGATGCAGGCCCTTTGCGTTCAGCGGTCCGACCGGTGTGCGGCGTTCAGAACGACGCGACCATCGAGCCCTTGAACTGCTTCTTGATGAATTCCCGCACTTCCGGCGACTGGTACGCCTTGACCAGCTTCTTCACCCACGGCTGATCCTTGTCCTTCGCGCGCACGGCGATCAGGTTCGCATACGGGCTCGTCAGCGCTTCGAGTGCGATCGCGTCCTTGGTCGGCTGCAGGTTCGCGGCCAGCGCGTAGTTCGTGTTGATCACGGCTGCGTCGACGTCCGACAGCACGCGCGGCAGTTGCGCGGCGTCGAGTTCGGAGATCTTCAGCTTCTTCGGGTTCTCGGCGATGTCGAGCACCGTCGCGTTGTTGCCGCCCGTGCCGGCGCCCGCCTTCAGCTTGATCACGCCTTGCGTCTGCAGCAGCAGCAGCGCGCGGTTCTCGTTCGACGGATCGTTCGGCACCGCGAGCTTCGCGCCTTGCGGCAGGTCCTTCAGCGCCTTGAACTTCTTCGAGTACACGCCCATCGGCGAGATGTAGGTCAGGCCGGCGCTGACGATCTTGTAGCCGCGCTGCTTCACCTGGCTGTCGAGGTAGGGCTGGTGCTGGAAGCTGTTCGCGTCGAGGTCGCCCGAGTCGAGCGCCGCGTTCGGCTGCACGTAGTCGTTGAACTCGATGACCTTCACGTTCAGGCCTTCCTTCTCCTTCGCGACCTTCTGCACGAGCTGCCACACTTCCGAATCCGGGCCGGCGACCGTACCGACCTTGATCACCTTGTCTTCGGCGTGCGCGCCTGCCGACAGCGTCAGCGCTGCGCCGGTGGCCAGCACGGAAAATACCTTCAGGAGACTGCGACGCTTCATCTGTTTCTCGCTTTCTTGCTTACTGGAAATGGGGCGCGATACGGGTAAGCCCCGACTCGCAGGAAGGGGCAAATGGTGTCACAGGATCGGCGGGAAGTGAAATACATCCCGCTCATATGGGTATGCACCGCAGCGGTGCCGGCGGCCGTCGCACGATCTGGCCGTTAGTTGCGTTTCTAACGTGTCGCGCATCGGCCGGCACGCGTCACATCACCACCGCCTCGTCGGCCGCCTTCGTGCCGAACGCGGGTTCGGCCACCCGCTCGCCGGCCCGGCGCGACGCCAGCCCGCCCGCGTCACTGACGCGGAACGCGCCGATCGCATCGCGCAGCCGCGCGGCCTGTTCCTGCAGCGACGCGGCGGCCGCGGCAGCCTCCTCGACGAGCGCCGCGTTCTGCTGCGTGACCTGGTCCATCTGCGTGACCGCGCGCCCGACCTGCGTGATGCCGCTCGCCTGCTCCTCGGACGCGGCCGCGATCTCGCCCATGATGTCGGTCACGCGCGCGACGGCCTGCAGGATCTCGCCCATCGTCGTGCCGGCCTGGCCGACCAGTGTCGACCCGTTGCGCACGCGCTCGACCGAGTCGACGATCAGCTCGCGGATCTCCTTCGCGGCCGTCGCGCTGCGCTGCGCGAGCGAGCGCACTTCGCCCGCGACCACCGCGAACCCGCGGCCCTGCTCGCCCGCGCGCGCGGCTTCAACCGCCGCGTTCAGCGCGAGGATGTTGGTCTGGAAGGCGATACCCTCAATTACGCCGATGATGTCGGCGATCTTGCGCGAACTGTCGTCGATCTCGCCCATCGTGCCGATCACGCGGTTCACGACGTCGCTGCCGGTGCGCGCGATGTCCGATGCGTTGTTCGCCAGCCCGCTCGCCTGCCGCGCGTTGTCCGCGTTCTGCTTCACGGTCGCGGTCAGCTGCTCCATGCTCGCGGCCGTTTCTTCAAGCGACGCGGCCTGCTCCTCGGTGCGCTGCGACAGGTCGTCGTTGCCGGCCGAGATCTGGCGGCTCGCCGACGCGATCGATTCGGCCGATTGACGGATCCCGCCGATCGTCGCCTGCAGCCGCGCCTGCATGTCGTGCATCGCGGCCATCATGCTCGTGCGGTCGCCCGCGCGCACGGGTACCGGCTGCGTCAGGTCGCCCTGCGCGATGCGCGCCGCGAGCGCGGCCGCTTCGTCGGGCTCGCCGCCCAGGCTGCCGCGCACGTTGCGGATGATCACCAGCATCGCCGCGCTGATCACGAAGCCGATCACGAACACCACCGCGAGATGGACCAGAAGCGTCCGGTAATAGAGGGTGTCGATGTCCTTCAGGAACACGCCGCTCGAGATGTTCCAGTCCCACGGCGCGAACCGCGTGACGTAGCTGATCTTCGGCACGGCGGTTTCGCTGTGCGGCAGGCGCCCGCGGTACTCGGCGAAACCGCTGCCGGTCGCCTTCGCGGCGTTCAGGATCGTCACGAACAGCGGCTTGCCGTCCGGATCGAGATAGTCGCCGACCTGCGTGTTGACGAGTTTCGGCAGCGTCGGATGCATCAGCACGACCGGCTTCGAGTCCATCACGAACACGTAGCCCGAATCGCCGTAGCGCATCGCGGCAAGGCTCGCGAGCGCGTCGCGCTTCGCATCGGCCTCGGGTAGCGTGCCGCTCTGCGCGAGCGCGTGATACGCCTTCACGATGCCGGCCGCCGAATCGACGAGATTCGCGATGCCCGCCTTGCGTTCGTCCAGCATCGTCGCGCGCGTCTCGTACGCGCTCCATGCGCCGACGCCCAGGAGACCGATCCATACCAGCGCAAGCGCGAGCCACAGCTTGCGATTCAAACTCATTCTGCTCATCTGCGTGCCTTTGTCGATGTCGATGCGCGCGAACGGCCTGTCCCGCGCAAACGGTTGCTCTTTTATTTACGGCAACGAGGCTTACAACTTGAATACGCGACGGCACGGCGAGCCGGCGGGCGACGGACCGTGCCGGCGCGACAGCCCCGATCCGCTGTGCTACAAAGACCAGCCGACCGGTGCGCAACGCGCCGGCGTCATTCCAGGGCCATCCATGTACGTCATCGACATCCACTACACCGCGTCGCTCGAGCGCATCGACGACGCGCTCGAACGCCACCGCGCGTATCTGCAGCCGCAGTTCGACAAGGGCATCTTCATCGCGGCCGGGCCGAAGGTGCCGCGCGAAGGCGGCGTGATCCTCGCGGCCCGCATCGATCGCGACGAGCTGGACGCGATCCTCGCGACCGACCCGTTCGTCACCGAGGGGCTCGCCACGTATCGCGTGACGGAATTCCGGATGACGCGCGCCGCATCCGGCTTCAACGTGCCGGCGCTGCCGTAACGCGACGCCTGCGCGACGCGCGCGCAAGCCGACGCGCCGCCCGACGGGCAGCGCATGCAGACAACGGGAAATGGGGGAAAGCGTGACGGCGCAGATTGGCCGTCACGTCATCGCCGGGCCGTGCGCCCGGCGGCTGCCGGTCAGTCGACGAGCAGCTTCAAATCGTGGACCCACGGGCCGGGGCCCTGGCCGTCGCGCACGAACAGACGCAGCTTGCCGTCGCGATCGAACACGTAGCTCGCGGCCGTGTGATCCATCGTGTAGCTGCCGGGCGTCTTGCCGGGCACCTTCGCGTAGTACACGCGGAAATCCTTCGTGACCTTCTTCAGCGCCGCTTCGTCGGCCGGCCGCAGGCCGATGAACGACGGATCGAACGCGGGCACGTACTGGCCGAGCAGCGCCGGCGTGTCACGCTCCGGATCGACGGTGACGAACAGCACCTGCACGCGTTTCGCGGCATCGGGCCCGAGCTGCTTCAGCGCTTCGGACAGTTCGGCCATCGTCGTCGGGCATACGTCCGGACAGTGCGTATAGCCGAAGAACATCACGACCGCCTTTCCCTTGAAGTCGGCGAGCGTACGCACCTTGCCGGCCGTATCGGGCAGCGAGAAGTCGCTGCCGAACTGCGTGTTGCCGGTGATGTCGAGATTCTGGAATTTCGGCGCGTTGTCGCATCCGGCGAGCAGCAGCGCTGCCGTGAATGCGCACGCGAGCATCCAGCCTTGGCGCGCGCGGCGCCCGAACCGTGAATGGAGCATTGCGTTCAAACCGTGCGGTTACACGCCGAGCAGCGGGCGTGCGTAGTGATCGACGAGCAGCGCGGCGAACAGCAGCGACAGGTAGACGATCGAGTAGCGGAAGGCCTTGCGGGCGAGTTCATCCGAATAGTCGCGGTAGATCTTCCACGCATACGCGAGGAACACCGCGCCGAGCAGCACCGCGCTCGTCAGGTAGACGGCCCCGCTCATCCCGGAGATGAACGGCATCAGCGTGACCGCGAACAGGATCACCGTATACAGCAGGATGTGCAGCCGCGTGAACTTCTCGCCGTGCGTGACGGGCAGCATCGGCAGCCCCGCGTTCTCGTAATCCTTGCGGCGATACAGCGCGAGCACCCAGAAATGCGGCGGCGTCCACACGAAGATGATCAGCACGAGGATCCACGCGTCGCCCGGCACCGCGCCGGTGACGGCGGCCCAGCCGAGCGCCGGCGGCATCGCGCCCGATGCGCCGCCGATCACGATGTTCTGCGGCGTCATCGGCTTGAGCAGCAGCGTGTAGATCACCGCGTAGCCGACGAAGGTGGCGATCGTCAGCCACATCGTCAGCGGGTTCGTAAACGTATAGAGCGTCCATGCGCCGACGCTGCCCAGCAGCGCCGAGAACAGCAGGATCTGCGGCGTCGTGATCTCGCCGCGCGCGGACGGGCGCCATGCGGTACGGCGCATCATCGCGTCGATCTTCTGTTCGACGAGGCAGTTGATCGCGAACGCGGCGCCGGCAAGCAGCCAGATGCCGACCGTGCCGCCGATCAGCACATGCCAGGGCACCATGCCCGGCGTCGCGAGGAACATGCCGATCACCGCGCAGAACACCGCGAGCTGCGTGACACGCGGCTTCGTCAGCGCCATGTACTGGGAGAAGCGGCTACCGGGCGATTGGGAGAGGGTGCTTTGCATGGGGACGGTCACGCCGGGGCGGCGTCGCGCGCGGGCTGCGCGACACGGCCGGGGCGGCTTGAAAGGATGCGAAAGTTTAACATGACGACGAGCAGCAGCAGGATCGCGGCCCCGCCGTTGTGCGCGACGGCGACCGGCAGCGGCCACTGCAGCACGATGTTGGTCAGGCCCGTCACGAACTGCAGCAGCACGACCAGCAGCACGCCGTTCGCGGGCCGCCGCAGCGATTCGAAGCGGCGCATCTTCAGCGCGAACGCGACCAGGTACGCGACCACGACGAACGCGAACGTGCGGTGCGTCCAGTGGATCGCGACCAGCGCGTCCTGCGTGATCGCCTCGCCGTCCTTCGTCATCCCGAGCGCGCGCCACAGGTGGAAGCCGTGCTCAAAGTCCATCGGCGGGATCCACTGGCCGTTGCAGGTCGGGAAGTCGGTGCACGCGAGCACCGCGTAGTTGGTGCTCACCCAGCCGCCGAGCGCGATCTGCACGACCAGCAGCACGAGCGCCGCGAGCGCGGCAGCGCGATAGCGGCCGGCCTCCGGGTCATACGACGGCAGCGGCGTTTGCCGCGCCGCGAGCCAGCCGAGCGTGCCGAGCAGCGTGAGGCCGAGCAGCAGGTGGATCGTGACGATCACCGGCTGCAGCTTCATCGTGACCGTCCACGCGCCGAACGCGCCCTGCACGAGGATCAGCAGCAGCAGGCTCGTCGGCCACCACGGCGACACGTGCAGCGGGCGGCGGCGCAGGCGCGCGGCCCATGCGATCACGACCTGCGCGATGATCAGCACGCCGATCGCCATCGCGAAATAGCGGTGGATCATCTCGATCCACGCCTTCGACATGCTGACGGGGCCCGTCGGCATCGCCTGGTGCGCGGCCGTGATCGCGGCGTGCGCGATGAACGGCGACGACGTGCCGTAGCAGCCGGGCCAGTCAGGGCAGCCGAGCCCCGAGTCGGTCAGCCGCGTGAAGCCGCCGAACATCACGAGGTCGAGCGTCAGGAAGGTGGTGATCCACACCAGCTTGCGAAACTTGTTGTCGTCGGCCTTCACCCACACGTACGACAGCGGCAGCAGCGCGATGCAGAAGCCGATCAGGCCGAGTTGCAGTAGATACGACATCGGAATGGTGCCTCGTTCTCTTGCCTTAACCGATGCTCGACCACTTCAGCAGCTTCGTCACGTCCGACTTGATCTTGCTGGGATTCGGGTCTTTCGGGAAACGCATCATCAGGTTGCCGTTCGGGTCGACCATGTAGATGTGGTCGCTGTCCTTCGTGCCGGTGTCGGCCGGCAGCCATGCGGCAACCGCCGCCGGATCGGCGACGAGCCGGCGCGTGTCCGGGTACGCGTCGAGCACCTTCTGCGGCATCGCGCCGGCATCGCTGCGCAGCCACACCATCGTGATCCGGTGCCGCTCGCCCGCCTGCGTGACGCGGATCTGGCGCATGAAATAGAGCTTCTGCGCGCACGCGTCGTCGCACGCGCTGCTGTCGGTCATCACGAACAGCCACACGCCGCGCAGCGACGACAGCGGCACGGTCTTGCCGGTTTCGTCGGTCACCTGCAGACCGGCCGGGATCGGGCGCTGCGGCTCGATCAGCGTGCCGTAGTTCGTCGATCCGCCCTTCGGCTTGATCACGTAATAGGTGAAATACGACGCGATCATCGGCGCGGCGCACACGAGACCCAGCAGCACGAGCATCCAGCGGCCGCGCTTGCGGGCCGCAGGCGAGATCGGCGCAGCGGCCGGACCCTGACGGGAAGATTGCATGGACAAATCAGACCTCTCGAAACGAACCCGCGGCGCCAGCGCCGCGTCCTGGCATGGCGCTCATGCGCCGGCCGACTTCTTCGCCGCACGCCGCGCGGCGTACAGGCCGAAGCCGAGCGCGGCTGCCGCCATCGCCCACCACTGAAACATGTAACCGTAATTGCGCTCGACGCCGGTCGTTGCCGCCGGCCAGTCGCGCACGAGCTTGTCGCCGTCGTCGCTGGTCTGCTGGATCACGAACGGCTGCAGCGGCAGCCCCGTTTCCTTCGCATACCCGGCGACGTCCAGGTTCTGCCGGATCTTCTGGTGCGCGGCCGACCCGCCTTCACCAAGCTCGAACGCACGCGATGCGTCGGCACGCGCGATGCCGACGATCTCCACGTCGCCCGCCGGCGTCGCGAACGGCTCGATCGCCGTGCGATCGGAAATATTGCGCGGCAGCCAGCCGCGGTTCACGAGCACGACGCCGCCGCCCGTGAGTTTAAACGGCATCACCACGTAAAAACCCGGCTGGTCGTTATACGGCCGATTGTCGAGGAACACCGCCTGCTCGGGCAAAAACCGGCCCTTGGCCCGCACGCGATGGAACTCGATCGACGCGAGCGGCATCGGCTGCGCGCCGACGTCGACGGGCGAAGCCTGCTCGTAGCGCGCGATGCTCGCCTGCAGCGCTTCCTTCTGGTGCGCGCGGTCGCGCTGCCAGAAGCCGAGCCGGATCGTCACGGCGACGACGACGAGAATCAGCAGCGCGGGCAGCCAGCGGATCTTCATCATGCGGCCCGCCCGGCACATGCGCGAAAGCGAAGTGCGATAATTATCCTCTTCCTTTCGAATTGCCGTCGTCCGGTTCGTGTCATGCACATCCTCGTTCCCATCGCCTTCGTCCTCATCATTGCCAGCATGGGCTCGGCGCTCTACTTCATGATGCACGACCGCGGCCACACGAAGCGCATGGTCTGGTCGCTCGCCACCCGCGTCGGGCTGTCGGTGTCGCTGTTCCTGCTCATCCTGATCGCGAACCGGATGGGCTGGATCCATTCGACCGGCCTGCCGATCGGGCGTTGATCGATTCGACGCCGCGGCCGCTGTGACATTTCGCCGCACGGCCGCGCCACCAAGCAAAAGCGCCGCCTGACTGAGTCGCGGCGGCGCCAGGGTGGTGTCGCTCGCAGCCTCGCTGCCGCGCCCACGACACCAATGAAAACGGCCCGCGCATTACTGCGCAGGCCGTTGTTCCATTTACAGCCAGTAGACGACGACGTACAGGCCGAGCCAGACGACGTCGACGAAGTGCCAGTACCACGCGGCGCCTTCGAATGCGAAGTGATGATCGGGCTTGAAGTGGCCGCGGATCATCCGCACCAGCACCACCGCGAGCATCGTGCCGCCGAGGAACACGTGGAAACCGTGGAAGCCCGTCAGCAGGAAGAACGTCGAACCGTACACACCCGAGTTCAGCGTCAGGTTCAGTTCGTTGTACGCGTGGTAGTACTCGAAGCCCTGCAGGAACAGGAAGCAGATACCGAACGCGAGCGTCGCAGCCAGCCAGGCGATCGCCTTCTTGCGATGATCGTCACGCAGTGCGTGGTGCGAGATCGTCAGCGTCACGCCCGACGACAGCAGGAACGCGGTGTTCAGCGTCGGGATCGGCCACGGGCCCATCGTCTTGAAGTGACCGGCGAGCGCGGCAGGGCCTTCGTTCGGCCACACGGCGGAGAAGTCCGGCCAGATCAGCTTGTAGTCGAGGCTGCCGAGCTGGTGCAGTGCGATTTCACGCGCGTAGAACAGCGCACCGAAGAACGCGCCGAAGAACATCACTTCCGAGAAGATGAACCAGCTCATGCTCCAGCGGTACGACTTGTCGACGTTCTTGCCGTAATGACCGCCTTCCGATTCGGCGATCGCGTCGCCGAACCAGTGATACAGCGTGAAGAGCAACCACAGCAGGCCGAGCAGCGCCGTAAACGGCGCCCAGTCGTGACCGTTGATCCACAGCGCCGCCGATCCGAGCATGACCAGCAGGCCGATGGCCGCACTGATCGGATGGTGCGACGGATGCGGCACGAAATAGTACGGGGTCTGGTTTTGACCGCTCATGCTTGATTCTCCACTTCTGTCCAATTTGTGTACCGGAAACCGCTCCGGCTTTATTTCTTGCGCGGCACGACTGCTACCGCTCTTTCCTGCACGCAGCGCCGTGGCGCCGCGCACTGCATTCTTTCGTGACCGCGGGCCTCAGCTCACGACGGCGCGCACGATCAGGATCAGCACGCCGATGAACACGCCGGCCGCGAGCAACGCAACGATCAGCACGTGCAGCGGATTCAGTTGCGTCGCGTCGGCCTCCAGGTCGCGCCGCTTGCGCACCCCGAAGAACGACCACAGCACGGCTTTCAGCGCCTGGCCGAACGACCCGCCCCGCTTGACCTCCGTCATCGCCCCGCCTCCGTCGTCATGCGTCCGGCTTCGCCGCGCCCTGCGCCGCGGTGCTCCGCTGCGCCGGCGCCGGCGTAGCCGGCGTATTCAGCTCGAAGAACGTGTACGACAACGTGATCGTCTTCACATCCTTCGGCAGTTTCGGATCGATCACGAACACCACCGGCATCTTGCGCGATTCGTTCGCGGCCAGCGTCTGCTGCGTAAAGCAAAAGCACTCGATCTTCTTGAAAAACTCCGTCGCCTGCTTCGGCGCGTAGCTCGGAATCGCCTGCGCCACGACCGGCCGGCCCTGCCCGTTCGTCACGTCGTACACGATCGTCATCAGTTCGCCCGGGTGCACGTCGAGACTGTTGTGCTCCGGCTTGAAACCGAGCGGCCCGCGCGCGTTCGCATCGAACTCGACCGACACCGTGCGGCTGTAGTCGACCTGCGAGTTCTTCACCTCACGCTCGCTGACGTCGCGCTGCACCAGGTTGTTGATGCCGGTGATCTGGCAGATCGCCCGGTACATCGGGATCAGCGCGAAGCCGAAACCGAACATCAGCCCGGCCACGACGAAGAGCTTCACCAGCATCGAACGATTGAACGCGCGATCGACGGCGCCCTCTTCCGGCTTCGACATACGACTACTTCCTCGCTACTGCGTCAGTTACTGCATCAGTGAGTGGACAGCCACCACTGCTTGATCACGACACCCACAAAGAAAACGGCGGCGATGATGAGCAGGATGAGGCCGAGCCGCTTGTTGCCCGCGCGAATCTGCTCGGGCGTTCGTCTTTCTTGTGGATTCCGGTTCATCTGAAACTTCGCTGAAATCTCGATTCCGCCCCCCGCCGCGCCTGCCTGCGCGGCAGGCAGCGGCGGAGCGCCGGGTGAAACTTACTCGACGTGCGGCGGTTGCTCGAACGTGTGGAAGGGAGCCGGGCTCGGCACCGTCCACTCGAGGCCCGTCGCGCCATCCCACGGCTTGTCCGACGCCTTTTCCAGTTCGCCGCCACCACGGTAGGCCGGCAGCGCGACTGCGAACAGGAAGTACACCTGCGCGAGGCCGAAGCCGAATGCGCCGATCGTCGCGACCTGGTTGAAGTCCGTGAACTGCGCCGGGTAGTCCGCATAACGACGCGGCATGCCGGCGAGACCGACGAAGTGCATCGGGAAGAACGTCAGGTTGAAGAAGATCATCGACGCCCAGAAGTGGATCTTGCCGCGCGTCTCGTTGTACATCCAGCCCGTCCACTTCGGCGCCCAGTAGTACCAGCCCGAGAACAGCGCGAACAATGACCCGGCCACCAGCACGTAGTGGAAGTGCGCCACCACGAAGTAGGTGCCGTGATACTGGATGTCGAGCGGCGCCATCGCGAGCATCAGGCCCGTCAGGCCGCCGAACGTGAACACGAACAGGAAGCCGATCGCGAACAGCATCGGGGTTTCGAACGTCATCGAGCCGCGCCACATCGTCGCGAGCCAGTTGAACACCTTCACGCCCGTCGGCACCGCGATCAGCATCGTCGCGTACATGAAGAACAGCTGGCCGGTGACCGGCATGCCCGTCGCGAACATGTGGTGCGCCCAGACCATGAACGACAGGATCGCGATCGAAGCCGTCGCATACACCATCGAGCTATAGCCGAACAGCGTCTTGCGTGCGAACGCCGGGATCACCTGCGACACGATCCCGAACGCCGGCAGAATCATGATGTACACCTCGGGGTGGCCGAAGAACCAGAAGATGTGCTGGTACATCACCGGGTCGCCGCCGCCTGCCGCGTTGAAGAACGACGTGCCGAAGTGGCGGTCGAACAGCACCATCGTGATCGCGCCTGCCAGAACCGGCATCACCGCGATCAGCAGGTACGCCGTGATCAGCCACGTCCATGCGAACATCGGCATCTTCATCAGCGTCATGCCCGGTGCGCGCATGTTCAGGATCGTCACGACGATGTTGATCCCGCCCATGATCGACGATGCGCCCATGATGTGGACCGCGAAGATCGCGAAGTCCATGCCCGGGCCCATCTGCGTCGACAGCGGCGCGTACAGCGTCCAGCCGGCAGCCGTCGCGCCGCCCGGCGCGAAGAACGAACCGACCAGCAGCACGGCCGCGACCGGCAGCAGCCAGAAGCTGAAGTTGTTCATCCGCGCGAACGCCATGTCGGATGCGCCGATCTGCAGCGGAATCATCCAGTTCGCGAAGCCGACGAACGCCGGCATGATCGCGCCGAACACCATGATCAGGCCGTGCATCGTCGTGAGTTCGTTGAAGAACTCCGGACGCATGATCTGCAGGCCCGGCTCGAACAGCTCGGCACGGATGCCGAGCGCCATGACGCCGCCCGACAGGAACATGATGAACGAGAACAGCAGGTACAGCGTACCGATGTCCTTGTGGTTGGTGGCGAACAGCCAGCGCCGCCAGCCGTGCGGCATTTCGTGCGCGTGGTCGTCGTGCGCGTGGTCCGCGGCTACGTCGTGCCCGATGCTAGACATGAGAATCTCCTAATGCGAATACGTCGACTAACTCAGCGACACGTCAAGCCGCCGGACCGATCTCGACCCGCCGGGCTTCCTTAGCGTCAGCCCCGCCCGTGATCGTTTCCGGCTTTTTCATGATGATGTGGTCTTCCGCCACGCCTGCTGCCTTCAGCGCATCGCGCACGGCCTGTGCACGATGCTTCGCCAGCTCGGCGTTCGCGTCGGCCGAGCCCGTCTTGTCGGTGAAACCCGACAGCGCGAGCTTCGCGTCCGGATGTGCCTTCGCATAGTCGGCCGCAGCGGCGATCGCCGCTTTCGCGTCGGCCGGCAGCACGCTCTTGCCCGTTTCGAAGTAGATCGTCGACAGCGCGGCCGATGCCGCTGCTGCTGCCGGTTGCTCGGCGGCGCCCGACGCGGCTTGCGCCGGTGCCGAAGCCGCTTCCGCCGGCGCTGCCGCCGCGCCCGCCGCGTCTTCCGGCATCTTGCCGTTGCGCGCATCAGCCACTTGCTTCGGCTGCAGCAGGTCGTTCTTGTGGTTGCCCCACGAGTTGCGTTCGTACGTGATGACCGAAGCGATGTCGAGATCCGACAGCGACGCCCACGACGGCATCGCGCCCTTGCCGTGCAGCACGCGCTCGACGTGGCCGGCGATCGGGCCGTTCACGATCGGGCTGC
Organism: Burkholderia sp. BCC1999; assembly: GCF_905339975.1. Taxonomy (NCBI): domain Bacteria; kingdom Pseudomonadati; phylum Pseudomonadota; class Betaproteobacteria; order Burkholderiales; family Burkholderiaceae; genus Burkholderia; species Burkholderia sp. BCC1999. The sequence continues at coordinate 78,926 of NZ_CAJPHP010000024.1, forward strand.
CGTCCATGGCCGGGAATGCGCCAAGGCCCTTGCCGCTCACCTGGTGGCAGGCCGCGCAGTTCGCCTTGTAGACTTCCTCGCCGTGCGCGACGAGTTCAGCCATCGTGTAGACCTTGTTCGGATCGACCGCCGCGCTGGCCAGCTTGGCCTTCTGCGCGGTCACCCACTTCGCGTAGTCGTCTTCCGACAGCACTTCGACGACGACCGGCATGTACGCGTGTTCCTTGCCGCACAGCTCGGTACAGAAACCGCGGAACGTACCGACCTTGTCGGCCTTGAACCACGTGTCGCGCACGAAGCCGGGGATCGCATCCTGCTTCACGCCGAACGCGGGCACGTACCACGAGTGGACGACGTCGTTCGCGGTCGTGATGATGCGGATCTTCTTGTTGACCGGCACGACGAGCGGGTTGTCGACTTCCTGCAGATAGGTGTCGGTGATCGCCTTCTTGCCCATCACTTCGTCACGCGGGGTGCTGAGCGTCGACAGGAAGCCGATGCCCTCGCCCGGGCCCTTCACGTAGTCGTAGCCCCACTTCCACTGGTAGCCGGTGACCTTGATCGTGAGATCGGCGTTCGTCGTGTCCTTCATCGCGACGACGGCCTTCGTCGCCGGCAGCGCCATCAGCACGACGATGACGAACGGCACGATCGTCCAGATGATCTCGACGGTCGTGCTTTCATGGAAATTGGCGGCCTTGTGGCCTTTGGATTTGCGGTGCGCGAAGATCGAATAGAACATCACGCCGAACACGCCGACGAAGATCACCGTACACAGGATCAGCATCATCGTGTGGAGATCGTAGAGCTCCTCGGCGATCTTCGTGACAGGCGGCTGAAAGTTGATCTCGTTGACACGGGGGCCGCCCGGGCTATCACCGACCGCCAGGGCCGCACCGGCAAAGAGCAATCCGCTGCATGCCAGCACGCCCGCGAGGGCTCGCTTGATTGTTTTCATAGCATCCTTACCCAAAATTTCCATTCAAACCCTCCCCCGTCGCAAGTCGCCGGCCTGTTTCCGGCCGGTGCCCGCGCCTCGTCAGCCGCAGCGCCTGAGCGACACGCGCAGTTCGTCGGCGAACTGCGCACGCTTGTACTGCGCGAGATGCTGCCCGATTACGACGGTCTGCCCGCGCGATACCAGTCGAATCGGATCGCGTGGCGTCGCACCCGGCTCGACCCGCACCCAGCGCGGGTTGAATTCGATCTGCGTGAGCCGCTCCGCATCCATCCGCTCGATCACGAGCCGATGCGGAAACAGCCTGATGCGCTCGTAATCGACCGCATGGCGAGCATAAACCGCAAATGCGACACCTACCGCCAGCAACTCGATTCCGGTAAAGGGCATGACGAGCCAGGCCCCTCTCCACATCAGCAACGTCGCGATCACCAGCGAGAAGCCCGCGAGCGACGCGTAAAACAGCACGAACTGGCGTGGCGACACCGAACAGTTGCGTTTCATCAGCCAGTCTTCGAGGACCGGCTCGCCGTTCGTCGTCTCCGCCAAAACCCTCGCTGCTTCCATCGCCGCCTCACGCGAATGGCATGCGATGCATGCCTGCATCGGACTCATCGCCCCGTATTGCGGGGACCCCGGGACGACAAGCTGACGCATTATAGGCGGGTTCAATGGCATCCACAAGCAAGCGCCTATCGCCCCGCAAGCCAAGCGCGACAAGCTTTTCGGCCGTTTTTCGCGCTAATTCGACCCCGCTTTGCGCCGCTAATTTCAGACATAACAAAACCCCTCTTTACCGCTTTACCGATTCTTCGGACGCCCCTTGCCGATATCCTCGATGCGCACGATCCCGTGCCCTTCGGCGGTCGTGCGCGGTACGGCCTTCCATGCGTGGCCGTAGATCACCTCGAAGGTCAGCGGAATCGTGCCGTCCTCGCGCCGGCGCGCCTCCAGCGCGTCGCCGAGCGCCGCGCGAAAGCGCCGCGTCGCGTGCTGCGGCACCGTGCGCTCGAACGGATAGGCGCCCCAGCGGCGCACGTCGGCCAGCAGGGAATCGGGGGATTTGTAGGTGACGGTCAGCACTTCCTGATCCATCACGGGAATCTCGAAGCCGCTCTCGACGAGCATGTCGCCGAGGTCGTGCATGTCGACGAAATCGATGACGCGCGCGGCCGGCGGGGCCATGCCCAGCGCCGCTTCGGCGTCCGCGCAGGCCGCGCGCAGCTCGCGCAGCGTGTCGGGGCCGAGCGTGCTGAACATCAGCAGGCCGTTCACGCGCAGCACGCGCTGCCATTCGGGCAGCACCGCATCGGGGCGCGAATGCCAGTGGAGTGCGAGATTCGACCAGATCAGGTCGAACGCGCCGCCCGGGAACGGCAGCGCGGCGAAGTCGGCCTGCGCGACCCGCGGGCCGCGCTGGCCCAGCGCGCGACCGAGCGACGCCGGCAACCAGCGGCGCCAGTTGGTCTGCTCGACCTCGCGCTGACCGGCCCGCGCGAGCATCGCGCCGGACAGGTCGACACCGAACACGGGGGCTTCCGGAAAACGCGCACGCAGCGCCGGCAGGTCGTCGCCCGGGCCGCAGCCGGCATCGAGCACGGCCGTGGGGCTCACCTTGATGTATTCGAGACGCTCGTTCATCCGCTGCGCGATCTCGCGCGGCAGGAACGCGACCGCGTCGAACGTGGCGGCACGGCGGTCGAAGATCCGCCGCAGGCGCCTGGCGTCATTGGCCGGACGGCCGGTGGAAGTCGAAGCTGGGGACATGTCTGGCACACTGGCGAAGAGCCCGAAGTATACTCGCTCGCCCCGGAAGCTTCATTGAGGCGGGGTGGCAGGAGTGTTGCGATGATCCGCAGTTCCGCCGAGCGCACAATGCGCGTCGTTTTGTCGCAGGTTCGCGTGTTGGCGGCGAAGGTCGCCGCGGTCGCGCTGCCGAATCGCTGCGCACTGTGCGGCAATTTGTCACACGCCGTGATATGCGATGCCTGCGACGCCGCGTACTGGAATGAAGCGCGCTTGCGCTGCGATGCCTGCGCGCTGCCGCTGGGCGTCGGGCAGACGCGTTCGCGCGGTGGCGGCCGGACCGGCTCCGGCCACCCGGCCGCGTACCGGTGCGACGCGTGCCGCACCGCGCCGCCGCCGTTCGACGCCACGCTCGCGCTCGCGGATTACCGCGCACCGCTCGACGGGCTCGCGCGCGGCCTGAAGTTTCATGCACGACTCGCACTCGGCGCCGAATTCGCGACCCGGCTCGCGCGGCTGGTCGACGATACGCGCGGCGCGGACCGTTTCGACCTGGTCGCACCGGTACCGCTGTCGCACCGGCGGCTCGTCGCACGCGGCTACAACCAGGCGTGGGCGATTGCACGCCCGCTCGCACGCCGGCTCGACGTGCGCGCGGACGCATCGCTGCTCGTGCGCGTCGCCCACACGGCGCCGCAATCGCGGCTCGACCGGCAGGCACGGCGCGACAACGTGACGGCCGCGTTCGCGGTAACCGGCGACGTCGCCGGTCGCCACGTCGCGCTCGTCGACGACGTGATGACGTCCGGTGCGACGCTCGCGGCGGCCGCGCACGCACTGAAGGCGGCAGGCGCCGCGCGCGTGACGAATCTGGTTGCGCTGCGCACCGCCAGGGATTAATTAGATAGAGAGGCCGGCCGCGCCAACGTGGCCACGGCCGTCACGAACCGGCCCGCCGGGAACGCGCACGTTGCGCCGCCCCGGCCGGCCCAGCCAAACCGAAACATGTTCAACGTCGTCCTCGTCGCCCCCGAAATTCCGCCGAACACCGGCAACGTGATCCGCCTGTGCGCCAACACGGGCGCGCACCTGCACCTGATCGAACCGCTCGGCTTTCCGCTCGACGACGCGCGGATGCGCCGCGCCGGCCTCGACTATCACGAGTATGCGCAGATGCGCGTGCACCGCGACTGGGATGCGTTCCTCGCGTCCGAAGCGCCCGATCCCGCGCGGATGTTCGCGTTCACGACACGCGGCTCAGGCCGCTTCCACGATCATGCGTTCCTGCCGGGCGACTGGTTCGTGTTCGGCTCGGAAACCCGCGGCCTGCCCGCCGAGCTGCTCGAACGCTTTCCGAACGAACAGCGCGTGCGCCTGCCGATGCGGCCGGACAACCGCAGCCTGAACCTGTCGAACACGGTCGCGGTGGTCGTGTTCGAGGCATGGCGCCAGGCCGGCTTCGAAGGCGGCGCCTGACGCTCGCCGGGCGCAACCCGCGAGGCGGAATGCATCAGGCCCGCGTGAGTCGCACGCGATACAGATCGTAAATGTCGGGGGAAAAGCACGCGAACACCACGCGTGCGAGGCTCGGCGCCTGCGGCAGCGTTTCGGCGACGGCGCCCACCGCGATGCCGACGGCCTCTTCGACCGGATAACGGTAGATTCCGCAGCTGATTGCGGGGAACGCGATCGACGTCGCGGCGACCTCCTCGGCCAGCTCGATCGCCCGCCGGTAGCACGACGCGAGCAGGTCGGCCTCGCCGCGCCCGCCGCCGTACCACACGGGGCCGACCGCATGAATCACGTAGCGCGCCGGCAGCGCGTGGCCACGCGTGAGCTTCGCGTCGCCCGTGTCGCAGCCGCCGAGCGTGCGGCACTCGGCGAGCAGGCCGGGGCCGGCCGCGCGGTGGATTGCGCCGTCGACGCCGCCTCCGCCGAGCAACGAGCCGTTCGCGGCGTTGACGATCGCGTCGACATCGAGCGTCGTGATGTCGACGACCTGCGCGTCGAGCGTGGTGGAACCGATCTGCAGCATGACACCCTCCCGGAACGCCGGAGACTGTTCAAGCGTAGTCCGCTTTGGCGCCGCACGCCCGGCGCAACCGCACCGGGCAGCGCCGGTTCGCGCTACTCGGCGCGCGCGTCGCGCCGCAGCAGGCCGCTGACCGCGTCGCGCGGTGCGATGCCGTCGAACAGCACGCCGCATACGGCTTCGGTGATCGGCATTTCGATCGACTGCGCGCGCGCCAGCGCCAGCACGGCCTGCGCGCAGCGCACGCCTTCGGCCACGTGGCCGAGCGCACCGAGGATGTCGTTCAGCGTGCGGCCGGCCGCCAGTTGCAGGCCGACCGTGCGGTTGCGCGACAGGTCGCCCGTCGCGGTGAGGATCAGGTCGCCGAGGCCCGTGAGGCCCGTGAAGGTTTCCGCGCGGCCGCCGAGCGCCACGCCGAGCCGCGACATTTCGGCGAGGCCGCGCGTGATCAGCGCGGCGCGCGCGTTCAGCCCGAGGCCGAGGCCGTCGGCAATGCCGGTCGCGATCGCCAGCACGTTCTTCACCGCGCCGCCGACCTCGACGCCGACCACGTCGTCGCCCGTATAGATCCGCATTGCGCCATGATGGAACGCGGCAAGCGTGCGCTCGCGGCACGCGGCCGACGCGCTCGCCACCGTCAGCGCGACGGGCAGCGACTGCCCGACCTCGCGCGCGAAGCTCGGGCCCGACAGCACGCCGTTGCTCTGCTGCTCGGGCAGCTCGGCCGCGATCACCTGGTGCGGCAGCAGATGCGTATCGGCCTCGAAGCCCTTGCAGACCCAGACGATATGCGCAGGCACGCAGCCGGCGTCGCGCATCGCGTAGAACAGCGTGCGCAGCCCGGCCACCGGCGCGGCGATCACGCACAGCGCGTCGTCCGCGGCGCCATGCGCGAGCGCGACGCCGAGATCGGCGTCGTAGCGCAACGCGTCAGGCAGCGCGATGCCGTCCAGATAACGGGAATTTTCGTGCCGGGCCTGCAGCCCGGCGATGAGCGCGGCGTCGCGCGCCCACAGAAGCGTATCGTGCCGCGCGGCCAGATGGCCCGCGAGCGCGGTGCCCCAGGCACCGGCGCCGAGAACGGCTACTTTCATACCCAGCACCGGTCCGAGTGAAACGTCAGTTCAGCGTCGTGCCGTTCGGCGCGCCTGCTGCTGCGCCGGCCTGCTGCTGAAGCTGCGCGAGACGCTGCTCGTACAGCGCCTGGAAGTTGATTTCCGCCAGGTGGATCGGCGGGAAGCCTGCGCGCGTGATCGCGTCGGCGATGTTCGAACGCAGGTACGGGAACAGGATCGTCGGGCATGCGATGCCGACGAGCGGGTCGAGCTGTTCGTCCGGAATGTTGCGGATGTCGAAAATGCCGGCCTGCTTCGCTTCGATCAGGAACGCGACCTTGTCCTTCACCTTCGCCGTGACGGTACCCGACACGACGACTTCGAACACGCTTTCCGCGAGGCGGTCGGCCTTCACGTCGACTTCGACCTCAACCGACGGCATGTCCTGCTCGAGGAAGATCGCCGGTGAATTCGGCTGCTCGAGCGACATATCCTTCAGGTAGACGCGCTGAATGTTGAAGAACGGTTGGTTTTCGACGTCGGACATGGTGTTTCCCTAAAAGTGGTGACGGGGCGGCCCGGCTTCTCGCCGGCCGCCACGGATGAATCCTGCGCGCCCAAGCCGCGGCGCGGCCGGCGGCCATTCTGCCCTAATCAGGCTGCTTGCAGAAGCGGAACGAGCCCGCCTTCGCGGTCGAGCTTCGACAGATCGTCGTAGCCGCCGACGTGCGTGTCGCCGATATAGATCTGCGGCACCGTGCGGCGCCCCGTGCGCGTCATCATTTCCTCGCGGCGGGCCGGATCGCGATCGATCAGCACCTTCTCGATCTGCTCGACACCGCGCAGCTTCAACAGGCGCTCGGCCTGCATGCAATACGGACACACCTGCGTGCTGTACATCAAAACCTTGTTCACTTCGCCACTCCTTGTTTGACGACCGGCATCCCGGCCTGCTGCCAGGCGGCCACGCCGCCTTCGAGCACGTGCACCTCGGCGTAACCCGCCGCCTCGACCTCGCGCGCCGCCTTCTGCGACTGCTGGCCGTTCTGGCAGACGAGCAGCACCGGCGTGCTCTTGTTCTTCGCGACCTGCGCGATTTTCGCGCCGATCTCGCCCGCGGCGACCTGGCGCGCCGACGGCAGGTGGCCGGCAGCGAAATCGGCCGCGGCGCGCACGTCGATCACGATCGCGTTGCGGCGGTTGATGAGTTGCGTCGCCTCTGCGGCCGACAGGCCGCCACGGCCGCGGCGCAGTGCAGGCCAGGCCAGCAGGCCGCCGGAGACCACCAGGATCGCGATAAGGGCCAGGTTCGTGTAATCGGTAAAGAACGTCACGGAATTCCGCCGGAAAAAGAGAAATCGGATGAGGACAATCCCGCCATTATAAAATAACCGTCTTGCGCGATGGCGGGCCCCGGTCGGGTCCCGTGCGATGCGCCCCGCTTCCTTCACTACCGACCGCAAGATCCATGTACAAACTCGTTCTCATCCGCCACGGCGAATCGACGTGGAACAAGGAAAACCGCTTCACCGGCTGGGTCGACGTCGACCTGACCGAACAGGGTCGCAACGAGGCCTACCAGGCCGGCGAATTGCTCAAGGAGGCCGGCTACACGTTCGACATCGCGTACACGTCGGTGCTCAAGCGCGCGATCCGCACGCTGTGGCACGTGCAGGACCGGATGGACCAGATGTACCTGCCGGTCGTCCATTCGTGGCGCCTCAACGAGCGCCACTACGGCGCGCTGTCCGGCCTGAACAAGGCGGAAACGGCCGCGAAGTTCGGCGACGACCAGGTGCTCGTGTGGCGCCGCAGCTACGACACGCCGCCGCCCGCGCTGGAGCCGACCGACGAGCGCGCGCCGTTCAACGACCCGCGCTACGCGAAGGTGCCGCGCGAGCAGCTGCCGCTCACCGAGTGCCTGAAGGACACGGTCGCGCGCGTGCTGCCGCTGTGGAACGAGTCGATCGCGCCGGCCGTCCGTGCCGGCAAGCAGGTGCTGATCGCCGCGCACGGCAACTCGCTGCGCGCGCTGATCAAGTACCTCGACGGCATCTCGGACAGCGACATCGTCGGCCTGAACATCCCGAACGGCGTGCCGCTCGTGTATGAACTCGACGAGAACCTGAAGCCGATCAAGCACTATTACCTCGGCGACCAGGAAGCGATCGCGCAGGCGCAGGCCGCCGTCGCGAAGCAGGGCAAGGCGGGCTGACGCCCGTCGCGCCGGGCGTGCCGCGTCCGGCGCGGCGTGCCCGGCCACCGTCAGGCACGCCGCGCGAACCTTCGCGGCGCCGGCGCTGTCGAATCGGCTTTCGAACCCGCAGCGCGTCCGGCGGTGCCCTGCCGGGCTTGCTCCAGGCCCTTTTCGACGCTTTTCGCGCCGTTCCACTGAGTCATCGGACGAACAGTTATACTTGTCCGCTACATCCCCGCTACCGCCACGCGCTTCCCGACCGCACCAGATCTCTATGCGAATGAAATTGAAGAACATCGGCCTGATTGCCGCGGGCCTCGCCACGGGCGTGTTCGCCACGCTGCAGGTTTCCGCATCGGCCGAGCAGACCGCCACGGCGCCGCTTCCCCTCGACCAGCTCCGCCTGTTCGCGGAAGTCTTCGGCCAGATCAAGCGCGAGTACGTCGAACCGGTCGACGACAAGAAGCTGCTGACGGCGGCGATCAAGGGCATGGTGTCGAGCCTCGACCCGCACTCGTCGTTCCTCGACAAGACCGACTATGACGAGCTGCAGGAGCAGACGAAGGGCCGCTTCGCGGGTCTCGGCATCGAGATCTCGCAGGAAGACGGCCTCGTCAAGGTGATCTCGCCGATCGAAGATACCCCGGCATTCCGCGCCGGCATCCGTCCGGGCGACCTGATCACGCGCATCAACGACAAGCCGGTGCGCGGCATGACGCTCGACAAGGCCGTCAAGCAGATGCGCGGCGAGCCGGGCACCAAGGTCACGCTGACGATCTTCCGCAAGAGCGACGACCGCACGTTCCCGGTCACGGTCACGCGCGCGATCATCAAGGTCCAGAGCGTGAAGATGAAGATCCTCGATCCGGGCTACGCGTATGTCCGCATCACGAGCTTCCAGGAGCGCACGACGCCCGATCTCGCGCAGAAGCTGCAGGACATCGCACGCCAGCAGCCGAACCTGAAGGGCCTCGTCCTCGACCTGCGCAACAACGGCGGCGGCCTGCTGCAGAGCGCGGTCGGCGTGGCCGGCGCGTTCCTGCCGCCCGACTCGGTCGTCGTGTCGACCAACGGCCAGATCCCCGATTCGAAGCAGGTCTACCGCGATACGTACGACAACTATCGCCTGCCGTCCTTCGACGGCGATCCGCTGAAGAACCTGCCGCCGGTCTTCAAGACCGTGCCGATGATCGTGCTGACGAACGCGTATTCCGCGTCCGCGTCGGAAATCGTCGCCGGTGCGCTGCAGGATTCGAAGCGTGCGCAGATCATGGGCAAGACGACGTTCGGCAAGGGTTCGGTCCAGACGGTCCGCCCGATGACGGCCGACACCGCGCTGCGCCTGACCACCGCGTACTACTACACGCCGAGCGGCCGTTCGATCCAGAACAAGGGCATCACGCCGGATGTGCCGGTCGATCAGTACGCGGACGGCGATCCGGACGACGTGCTCGTGACGCGCGAGGTCGATTACACGAACCACCTCGCGAACACGCAGGATCCGAACGAGAAGAAGGAACAGGAAGAGCGCGAGCAGCGCCGGATGGATCAACTGCGCGTCCTCGAAGAGCAGAACGACAAGAAGACGCCGGAGCAGCGCCAGAAGGATCGCGATCGCAAGCCGATCGAGTTCGGCAGCGCCGACGACTTCATGATGCAGCAGGCGCTCAACAAGCTCGAAGGCAAGCCGGTGCAGGAATCGAAGTCGCTGCTCGCCGAGAGCACGACGAAGAGCCCGGCCAGCAAGGCCGCTCCCGCCGCGAAGGCGTCGGCCACGAAGGCCGCCGCACCGAAGGCCGCGTCGGCACCGCAGTAAGCGCCGACCGGCATCCGACGGGCCATCGCGGGAAGACCGCGATGGCCCGTTTTTCATGCGCGCCTAAAATAACGACACGTACGCCGCCTCGCCCACGACTCCCCATGAACGACGATCAACTCCTTCGCTACTCCCGTCACATCCTCGTCGACGAAATCGGCATCGAGGCGCAGCAGCGCTTTCTCGATGCGCATGCGATCGTCGTCGGCGCGGGCGGCCTCGGCTCGCCCGCCGCGATGTACCTCGCGGCCTCGGGTGTCGGCACGATCACGCTCGTCGACGCCGATACGGTCGACCTCACGAACCTGCAGCGGCAGATCCTGCACGCGACGGCATCGGTCGGCCGCAGCAAGGTCGAATCGGGACGCGACACGCTCGCGCAACTGAATCCCGGCGTGAAGGTGAATGCGGTCGCGGAGCGCGTCGACGACGCCTGGCTCGATGCGCACGTGCCGCGCGCGACCGTCGTGCTCGACTGCACCGACAACTTCGCGACGCGCCACGCGATCAACCGCGCGTGCGTCGCGCACGGCGTGCCGCTCGTGTCGGGCGCCGCGCTGCGTTTCGACGGCCAGATCAGCACGTTCGACTTCCGCGATCCGGCCGCGCCCTGCTATGCGTGCGTGTTCCCGGAAGACCAGCCGTTCGAGGAAGTCGCGTGCGCGACGATGGGCGTGTTCGCACCGACGGTCGGCATCATCGGCGCGATGCAGGCCGCCGAAGCGCTACGCGTGATCGGCGACATCGGCCGGACGCTCAACGGTCGGCTGATGATGCTCGATTCGCTGCGGATGGAGTGGACGACGATGAAAATCGCGCGCCAGGCCGACTGCCCCGTCTGCGGGGGCCGGCACTGACGCGCGACGGGCATGCGCCGAACGGCGCATGCGTGACACGCCGCTACGGTCAGCGGCGGCGGGAACGCCTAGGCAGCCGCATCCGCACGCGGCACGGCGACAGACAGGCGCTGCAGCGCCGCCTGCACTTCTTCCGGCTCGAACGCGGCCAGCACGTCGGCCGTCGGCTTCTCGAGCGCCTTCAGGTGGGCGCGCAGGATCTCCTGTTTCACGACGAGCAACTGGCTCGGGTGCATCGAAAACTCGGTGAGCCCCATCCCGAGCAACAGGCGCGTGAGCGCCGGATCGCCGGCCATCTCCCCGCATACCGACACCGACACTCCCGCGCGCTTCGCTTCGCGCAGCGTATAGGAGATCAGGTGCAGCACGGCCGGATGCAGCGGGTCGTACAGGTGTGCGACCGCGTTGTCCGCGCGGTCGATCGCGAGCGTGTACTGGATCAGGTCGTTCGTGCCGATCGACAGGAAATCGAACCGCTTCAGGAACAGCGGCAGCGCGATCGCCGCGGCCGGAATCTCGATCATCGCGCCGATGCGCACGTTCGGATCGTAGGCAAGCCCCGCATCGTCGAGCTGGTGCTTTGCCTCGCGGATCAGGTCGAGCGTCTGGTCGATCTCCTGCGCGTGCGCGAGCATCGGAATCAGGATCTTCACCTGGCCGAACGCGGACGCGCGCAGGATCGCCCGCAGCTGCGTGAGGAACATCTGCGGCTCGGACAGGCTCCAGCGGATCGCGCGCAGGCCGAGCGCCGGGTTCGGCGCCGTCTCGTAGCCTTCGTCGAGCGCTTCGAGCGGCTTGTCCGCGCCGACGTCGATCGTGCGGATCGTCACCGGCATGCCCTTCATCCACTCGACGGCGCGCTTGTACGCCGCGAACTGCTCCTCCTCCTCCGGCATCTCCTTCTGATGCATGAACAGGAACTCGGAGCGGAACAGGCCGACGCCGACCGCGCCGGCCTCGACGGCCGCCTTCGCGTCGTCGGGCAGCTCGATGTTCGCGTACAACTCGATCTTGGTGCCGCACAGCGTTTGCGTCGGCGAGAACTTCAGACGCTGCAGCTTGCGTTGCTCCAGCAGCTTCTCGGACTGGCGGTACGAATATTCCTCGAGGACGATCGGCGCGGGATCGACGATCACGATGCCCTGGTCGCCGTCGACGATGATCAGGTCGTCCTGGCGGATCAGCGCGCTTGCGTGCTGCACGCCGACCGCGGCCGGGATGCCGAGGCTGCGCGCGACGATCGCCGTGTGCGACGTGCGCCCGCCGAGGTCGGTGACGAACGCCTGGAACGACTGCGTCTTGAACTGCATCATGTCGGCCGGCGCGATGTCGTGCGCGACGACGATCATCTCGTTCGTGCCGTTCTTGGCCGCGCGGTCCAGCGCCTGCGACGCGGACGGCGCACCGGCGAGCGCCTTCAGCACGCGCTCGACCACCTGCTCGATGTCGGCCTTGCGCTCGCGCAGGTATTCATCCTCGATGTCGTCGAAATGGCGCGTGAGCAGTTCCAGCTGCTCGGTCAACGCCCATTCGACGTTGTAGCGGCGCGTGCGGATCAGGTCGATGGTTTCCTGCACGAGCATCTCGTCGCTCAGGATCATCGCGTGGACGTCGATGAATGCGGCGACTTCGCTCGGGGTGTCGTCGGTCAGGTCGGCGCGCAACGCTTCGAGTTCGTGATGCACGACGTCGAGCGCCGTGCGGAAGCGCTCGACCTCGGCGTCGATCTGGGGTGCCTCGACCAGGTAATGGGCGACGTCGAGCGCCGCCGGCGCGATCAGATACGCTCGCCCGATCGCGATACCACGTGAGACGGGAATGCCTTGCAGCGTGAAGGACACGCGCACCTCCTCTGTACAAGTAAAGCCGCGGCACACTGCTGCGATGCGCTTATGACCCCGGTTAGCGATTATAAATTCCGCGACTCCCTGCTGACTGCATGCACCGCAGCATTGCGCATTTCGCATCAATGCTGCCGACGAAAAAAATGCCGCGAAAAACGCGGCATTCCGACTGGAAACGGAAACGATCCCGCGTGGCGATCACTGGCCTTCGCCGAACTTGTCGGCGATCAGCTTCAGCAGCGCGTCCATCGCTTCCTGCTCGTCGGCCCCTTCGGTCTCGATCGTCACGGTGCTGCCGATGCCGGCCGCCAGCATCATCACGCCCATGATGCTCTTCGCATTGATCTTGCGCCCGTTGCGCGTCATCCAGACTTCCGACTGGAAGTTGCCGGCCAGTTGCGTGAGCTTGGCCGATGCGCGCGCATGGAGCCCCAATTTATTGACGATGGTGGTTTCTTGTTGAAGCATGATTCTCGGTCGGGTCGGTCGGGGCCGCCGGCGGCGCGCGTCGGCGGTGTTGTCTGAAACGGAAAACGGGTAATCAGTGCGATTCGGTGCGCGGCTGCGGTTCGGGCGGAATCGGCGCGCACTGGCCGCAGCCGGTTTCCGACGGCGGCGGCGGCGTGCCGGACGACACCTCGTGGACACCCTTCGCGCCGCCGGACAGCGCCTTGTCGACCAGCTTGTCGAGCGGTACGGTGCGGTAGCAGACGGCCCGCACGAGCATCGGCAGGTTCACGCCCGCCAGCACGCGCACGTTGTCGATTTTCGCGAGCTGGCCGGCGATGTTCGCGGGCGTCGCGCCGTACATGTCGGTCAGCACGATCACGCCGTTCTCTTCCTTGAGCCGCGCGAGTTCCGCGTGCGCGAACGCCATCACCTGGGTCGGATCGTTGTCCGGTAGCACGTCGATGCAGCCGATGCGCGCGGGCACGCCGCCGTAGATGTGCGCGATGCAATCCCGCAGCGCGGTGGCGAGCGGGGCGTGCGCGATGATCAGGATCCCGGCCATGTCAGATCGCTCCCGGCCGCCCCTGGCGGGCCGACACCCCGCGGCGGGGCAAAGAGCGTAGCGAGTGTGGGAAACGTTTCATGTTCAGCCTTGCAACAGTATCGGCCCGACCGCCGGGCCTTCGGTGCGCCGATCACGGCACCGGGCAAGCGGGCATTGTAGCAGGCCGGTCAAACTGCTCCGGCGACGGGGGACCTGCGCGGCCGCCGCCGGGGTTGCGCGGAATGCGGCCTACCCGGCCGCACGCTCCAGCGCGTCGATGAACATCGCGGCGACGTCGAAGCCCGTTTGCTCCATGATCTCGCGGAAGCACGTCGGGCTCGTGACGTTCACCTCGGTCAGCCAGTCGCCGATCGCATCGAGGCCGACCAGCAGCAGCCCGCGCGACGCGAGCACCGGGCCGAGCGTCTCGGCGATCTCGCGATCGCGGGCCGTCAGCGGCTGCGCGACACCCAGCCCGCCAGCGGCCAGATTACCGCGCACCTCGCTGCCCTGTGGAATCCGCGCGAGCGAATACGGCACGGCCTCGCCGCCGATCAGCAGGATGCGCTTGTCGCCGGCCTTGATCTCGGGAATGAATTTCTGCGCCATCACCGAGCGCGTGCCGTCGTGGCTCAGCATCTCGATGATCGAACCGAGGTTCATGCCGTCCGGCTTCACGCGAAACACGCCCATCCCGCCCATCCCGTCGAGCGGCTTCAGGATCACGTCGCCGTGCTCGGCGTGGAACGCGCGCAGCCGTTTCGCGTCGCGCGTGACCAGTGTCGGTGCGACGAATTGCGGAAACTCGCCGATCGCGAGCTTCTCCGAATGGTCGCGGATCGACTGCGCCTTGTTGAACACGCGAGCGCCTGCGCGCTCGGCGAGTTCGAGCAGCCAGGTCGACGTCACGTACTCCATGTCGAACGGCGGATCCTTGCGCATCAGCACCGCGCCGAACGATTCGAGACGGCGCGCATCGACCGGGCCCGCGTCGAACCAGGTCTCGCGATGCAGGTCGTCCAGCTCGCCGACGAACGTGATGCGCCGCACGTCGGCCTCGACCGAGGAGCCCGTCCACGCGAGGTGGTTCGGCTCGCATGCGTACACCGCATGCCCGCGGCGCGCGGCCTCGGCCATCATCGCGTAGGTCGAATCCTTGTAGATCTTGAAGCGCTCGAGCGGGTCGGCGATAAAGAGAATGTCCATGCGGGTCCTGTACGTAGCGAAGGTCCGTTATACCTGGATGGCTTCGGGATCGGTCTTTTCCAGTTCGATCGACGACGCGATCAGCGACAGCCGCGCGACGACGCCGTACATGTAGAAACGGTTCGGCGGCGCGGCACCCGGCTTCGCGCCGGCATCCGGCAGCGCGGTGTGCTCGAAGCCGAGCGGCACGTAGTGCATGCCGGGCGCGTTCAGGTTCTGGTCGCGCTCGCGGCCGCCGTGCGTGCGGTAGAAACCGCCGACCACGTAGCGGTCGATCATGTACACGACAGGCTCGGCCACTTCGTCGCCGACGCGCTCGAACGTATAGACACCTTCCTGCACGATCACGTCGCGCACCGCGAGGCCGGCCTTCGACTCGGCCATCTGCGCGCGCTCGGCCTTCGACATCCGGCCGATCTCGGCCGCGTCGTGCACCGTCATCACACCGCGCCCCGCGGTGCCCGCGTCGGCCTTCACGACGACGTACGGCTTCTCGCTGATCCCGTATTCGCGGTACTTGCGCGCGATCTTCTTCAATACGCTGTCGATTGCTTCGGCGAGCGCCTGCTCGCCTTCATGCGCCTGCCAGTCGACACCTTCCACGTGCGAGAAATACGGATTCACCATCCACGGATCGACGCCGACCATCTTCGCGAACTTCTTCGCGACGTCGTCGTAGCACGAGAAATGCGTCGACTTGCGACGCACGGCCCAGCCCGCGTGCAGCGGCGGCAGCAGGTACTGCTCGTGCAGGTTTTCCAGCACGGCCGGGATGCCGGCCGACAGGTCGTTGTTCAGCAGGATCGAGCACGGATCGAAATTCTTCAGGCCGAGGCGGCGCTGCGAACGCTCGAGCGGTTCGAGCACGATCTTCTGGCCGTCGGCCAGCGTGATCGGCGTCATGTCGGTGATGCTCGGGTCGAGCGAGCCGAAACGCACGTTCAGGCCGGCCTGGCGCATGATCGTCGCGAGGCGCGCGACGTTTTCGAGGTAGAACGCGTTGCGGGTCGGCAGCTCGGGAATCACGAGCAGGTTCTTCGCGTCCGGGCAGATCTTCTCGATCGCGGCCATCGCCGCCTGCACGGCAAGCGGCAGCACTTCGGACGGCAGATTGTTGAACGCGCCGGGGAACAGGTTCGCGTCGACGGGCGCCAGCTTGAAGCCGGCGTTGCGCAGGTCCACCGAACAATAGAACGGCGGGGTGTGTTCCTGCCATTCGAGCCTGAACCAGCGTTCGATTGCAGGCGTCGCGTCGAGGATCTTCTGCTCGAGCTCGAGCAGCG
Source organism: Burkholderia sp. BCC1999 (assembly GCF_905339975.1). Classification (NCBI taxonomy): domain Bacteria; kingdom Pseudomonadati; phylum Pseudomonadota; class Betaproteobacteria; order Burkholderiales; family Burkholderiaceae; genus Burkholderia; species Burkholderia sp. BCC1999. The sequence goes on from NZ_CAJPHP010000024.1 coordinate 94,914, forward strand.
GACCGTTCAACGCGGTAACGAGGTGGGGAACCATGAATCACTCGCGAGCGGGAGAATGAAGATTGTAGAGCAATTGCCTTGCCCATTTGGGGATTGTTCCCGGCTTCGCAAGGGTTTGGAGGAAGTTTTCGGCTATTGACCCGATAGCGCGCAGGGTTATGCGCTACGGCAGTGGGTGGCAGGAGAAAAAAAAGCCCGCCGGGTGGGGCGGGCCGAAGTCGCTGCGCTCATTCAGTGGCGGACGCCGTCTTTGCGGCGGCCCGCCGGTCATCCTTATGACTTATTCGACATGCTCGCCGTGCAGGACCACGTCGAGGCCTTCGCGCTCTTCCTCTTCGGACACGCGCAGGCCCATCGTGATGTCGATCAGCTTCAGCAGCACGAAGCTCAGCACGCCGCTGTAGACCAGCGTGATCAGCACGCCCTTGGCCTGCAGCAGCAGGCTGCCGTCGGCGCCGCCGATGTCCTTGACCGCGAACACGCCCGTCAGCAACGCGCCGAGAATCCCGCCCACGCCGTGCACGCCGAACGCGTCGAGCGAGTCGTCGTAGCCGAGCTTCGACTTCAGCCACGTCGCCGACCAGAAGCACACGACACCCGCGGCGATACCGATCACCAGCGCACCCGGCACACCGACGAAACCGGCCGCCGGCGTGATCGCAACCAGACCCGCGACCGCACCCGACACGATGCCGAGCACCGACGGCTTGCCGTGCGTGAGCCATTCGGCAAACATCCAGCCGAGCGCCGCGCAGGCCGTCGCGACTTGCGTCGTCAGCATCGCGAACCCGGCACGGCCGTCGGCCGCGACCGCGGAACCCGCGTTGAAGCCGAACCAGCCGACCCACAGCATCGAGCCGCCGATCATCGTCAGCACGAGGTTGTGCGGCGCCATCGATTCACGGCCGAAGCCGACGCGCTTGCCGAGCATCAGGCACGACACGAGGCCCGCGATACCGGCGTTGATGTGCACGACGGTGCCGCCTGCGAAGTCGAGCACGCCGTCCGACGACAGCCAGCCGGTCGGCTCCCACACCATGTGCGCGATCGGCACGTAGACGATCAGCGACCAGAGCGTCATGAACACGAGCATCGCCGAGAACTTCATCCGGTCGGCGAACGCGCCGCAGATCAGTGCCGGCGTGATGATCGCGAACGTCATCTGGTAGACGAAGTAGACCGATTCCGGAATCGTCGGCGCCAGGTGGCTGACGGTCAGCGTCGTCGCCTTGTCGCCGTGGATGTAGTTCATCCCGTGCAGGAACGCGCGCGACAGGCCGCCGATGAAGCCGTTGCCCGGCGTGAACGCGAGGCTGTAGCCGACCACCGTCCACAGCACCGTGATCACCGCGGTGATCGCGAAGCTCTGCATCACGGTCGCGAGCACGTTCTTCTTGCGAACCATGCCGGCGTAGAACAGCGCGAGGCCGGGGATCGTCATGAACAGCACGAGCGCGGTGGAGGTCAGCATCCACGCGGTGTCGCCCGAGTTGATCTTCGACGAATCGACGGAGAACGGTGCGGTCGGTGCGGCGGGGGCGGCCGGTGCCGAAGCGGCGGCGGCGGCCGACGCGTCGGTGGCGCCCGAGGCCGGTGCGGCGGCAGCGGCAGTCGCCGATGCGTCGGTGGCAGCCGGTGCCGAAGCAGCCGGCGCGGCGGCGGCCGATGCGTCGGAAGCCGTAGCGGCGGGCGCGGACGCAGCCGCGGCGGACGCCGCGTCATCGGCGAGCGCGGGGCCGACGCCAGCCGCAATCAGCGAGCCGGCCATCAGCAGGGACATCAAAAGTTTGCGCATCTTGGGTTTCCTCTTGTCGCTTGTCTTGTCTGTTCTGTTACAGCGCGTCAGCGCCGGTCTCCCCGGTGCGAATCCGGATTACCTGCTCGATCTGCGTCACGAAGATCTTGCCGTCGCCGATCTTGCCGGTGCGCGCGGCCCGCTCGATCGCTTCCACCGCCTGGTCGACGAGATCGTCCGACACGGCCGCCTCGATCTTCATCTTCGGCAGGAAATCGACCACGTATTCGGCGCCGCGATACAGCTCGGTGTGCCCCTTCTGGCGCCCGAACCCTTTCACCTCCGTCACCGTGATGCCGGAGACGCCGAGGGCCGACAGCGCCTCGCGCGTCTCATCGAGCTTGAACGGCTTGATGATTGCGGTAATGAGTTTCATGAAGTCCTCTCGCTGGGTTGTCCCGTCGAATTGGTTGGAATGTTGTAACGGACTCTTCTCAGCAACTCGCATGCCATGTTCGTCCGAGCACCGTCTCGAAGGGCCCGGGAACGGGGTCGCATCCCGTGATGTAAGGCGCGGAAGCCCGGCCGAATGGCCAACGTGGCCCGGTTTGCTGGCGCGGCGAAAGGAACGTTGCTAGAGTGCACGCACGTCCCGGATCGCCGGGCCATTCACCCATGCCGGCGCCATGCCCGGAATTCGCGCCCCCGGCGCACCATTTCCGGTCATGCGTGCATCATGGGCACGTACGCAACTGAAGATGCACATTTTTTGTGCAAGGAAGGGGAATCACATGAAGCAACCCAGCGACGTTTTCAACGATCTGCAGTCGCGCGTCAGCGACCTGCTGAAAAACTCGCCGGCCAAGGACGTCGAGCGCAACGTGAAGGCCATGCTGTCGCAAGGCTTCTCGAAGCTCGATCTCGTCACGCGCGAGGAATTCGACACGCAGGCCCAGGTGCTCGCCCGCACCCGCGTGCGCCTCGAGGAACTCGAAAAGCGCGTCGCGGAACTCGAGCAGAAGCTCGCCGCGCCGCAGGCCTGACGCCCCACCCGGCCACAAGGTCGGGCGCGGGCCGCCTCGCGCGGCCCGCGCCCGCCGCCCTGAAGGTGTTCCGCCGCTCCCCATAGTCCGTCGTTCTTCGCAGCTCCCCCGCTCTTCGCAGTCCATCGCTCTTCGCAGTTCGTCGTTCCGCAGTCCCTCGTTCTTTCCCCGCGCCACGCCGGCACGCGCGCACCGATTTCTCCGATTCCCGCGGCATGCGGCCCCGAACGGCCGTCAGCCGTCTGTCATGCAGGAGCCTCGCCATGTCGCTTGCCGTGGTGCGCAGTCGCGCGCCCGCCTCCGGCCGCGCGCCGGACGTTACCGTCGAAGTCCATCTCGCCAACGGGCTGCCATCGTTCTCGATCGTCGGCCTGCCCGATCTCGAAGTCCGCGAAAGTCGCGAGCGCGTCCGCGCCGCGCTGCAGAACTGCGGCTTCGAGTTTCCCGTGCGCCGCATCACGGTCAATCTCGCACCGGCCGATCTGCCGAAGGAATCGGGCCGGTTCGACCTGCCGATCGCGCTCGGCATCCTTGCCGCGAACGGCCAGATCCCGGCCGACGCGCTGGCCGGCCGCGAATTCGCGGGCGAACTGTCGCTGACGGGCGCGCTGCGGCCGATGCGCGGTGCGTTCGCGATGGCGTGCGGCGCCGCGCGGGACTGGCGTGCGAGCGAATCAGGATCGGGATTGCGCTCGGGCCCGGACGTCGTCACAACGCAGGGAACCGCGGCGGCATCGCAAGCACCCGAGCTCTATCTGCCGTTCGACAGCGCGGCCGAGGCCGCGCTCGTGCCGGGAGTGACCGTGTTCGGCGCACGCGACCTGCCCGCGCTGTGCGCGCATCTCGCCGATGCGCCCGACGGGCGGCTCACGCCGGTCGCGGCGCCCTGCCTCGACGGCCTGCCTGCGCCGGCCGCGCCCGATCTCGCCGACGTGGTCGGCCAGCGTGGCGCCCGGCGCGCGCTCGAAGTCGCTGCCGCGGGCGGCCATCACATGCTGATGGTCGGGCCGCCAGGGGCCGGCAAGTCGATGCTGGCCGCGCGGTTGGCCGGCCTCCTGCCGCCGTTGACCGACGACGAGGCGCTGACGTCGGCGGCGCTCCTGTCCGCGAGCCGCCTCGGCTTCTCGCCCGCGCAGTGGCGCCGGCGGCCGTTTCGTTCGCCGCATCATTCGTCGAGCGCCGCCGCGCTGGTCGGCGGCCGCAATCCGCCGCAGCCGGGTGAAATCACGCTCGCGCACCTCGGCGTGCTGTTTCTCGACGAGCTGCCCGAATTCGACCGGCACGTGCTCGAAATGCTGCGCGAGCCGCTGGAAGCCGGCCGCATCACGATCTCGCGCGCGGCCCAGCAGGCGGACTTCCCGGCCGCGTGCCAGTTGATCGCCGCGATGAACCCGTGCCCGTGCGGCTGGCACGGCGATCCGTCCGGGCGCTGCCGCTGCTCGCCGGACGTCGCCGCGCGCTATCTGCGCAAGCTGTCGGGGCCGCTGCTCGACCGCATCGACATCCAGATCGACCTGCCCGCGCTGTCGCCGGCCGAACTCGCGTCGCGCACGACGGCGCCCGGCGAGCCAAGCGCGGCGGTGGCCGCACGCGTCGCACAGGCGCGGGCGCTGCAGCTCGACCGGCAGGGCAAGACGAATCACATGCTGAGCGGCCGCGAGACCGACGACCTGTGCCGGCCGACCGACGAAGGCGAGCGACTGCTGCGCGAAGCCGGCGAGCGCTTCGGCTGGTCGGCGCGCGCATATTTCCGCGTGCTGAAGGTCGCACGGACGATCGCCGACCTGGCCGGCGACCCACTGCCGACGGCCGCGCAGATCGCCGAGGCGATTCGCTACCGGCGCGCGCTCACGGCGCTCTGAGCGCCCTCGGAGGACAAAATCCGGCTGTCAAGACTTGACTTATGCACAATTTCACGAATCCGGCCCCGGATCAGGGCTCGCCGGCACCGCCTCGAGAGAGGTTCCGTATCCCATTGTTTTTATTGATTTTTCTCAAACACCGGGAGAGCAACCAAACACGCCGGAGGGCCGTCCGGCGCGGCTCAGCGGGAAATCCGGGCAACTTTTCAACAAAGTTATCCACATGCGCTGTGGATAGTCGAAAAAACCTCGCAAAATCCGGCCACTAGCGTCGAAAGCTGCGAATGAACTTTCAATTGTCATAGAGTGCCCGGGCACCCTCGACGACGGTGATCAATCGAGTTTGAACGAGCCGAAAAACTGGTCGAGCTGCTCCTGCGTGAGCGACCCGTCGGCGATCACGACGGCCTGGTACGCGTGCCGGCCGCGCGCGGCAAGCCGTGCGACGATCGTCTTGCGTGCGCGATCGCCGCCGGCAGCCGCCCCCGCGATGCGCAGCTCGATCCCGTTCACCGCGCCGCCGGCCGCGAGCGGCACCGGCACCGACACCGTCTGCGGCGCGCCTTCGAGGTTGCGCGACAGCCCGGCGCGCAGGAATTCGAGCGCGGCGCGGCGCGTGTCGTCGCGGTCATCGGGCAGCGTCAGCGTGCCGACCGCGAACACCGCGCCGTCGACGTGCGCGGCCTGCATCCGCATCGGCATCGACGTGCCGCCGACCGCCACCGGCTGCTCCTCGACGGTCGGCTTCGCCGGCAGGTCGATCGTGTAGCCGGCGTCGTTGTGCAGCGTACGCCAGTCGAACGACGGCGAGCACGCGGCCAGCGCGGCGCTCACGCAGGCGAGCGCGGCGAAGTGTCGCAGCGGACGAAAAAGGGGGCGCAACGAATCGATGACTTCCTTCGGCATGGCGTGAATCTGGCAGGCAAAAACGGGCATTATCCGCCGAACCTGAAAACCGGGATGTGTGGCGGCCGCCGGTGCGCGCGCCGCATTCGCGTTAAAATAAGCGCCGAATTTCGACGTCCTTTGCATCGACCCGCGTCATCGACCGACTCCGAGAGCACCAGATGAACACCACGCCTCCCGCCCGCCGCAGTGCCGGCCCCGTCCGCTACATCGTCGCGGCTGCCGTCGTCGCGGCCATCGCCGTCGCCGGCTTCTTCGCGTTCAACGGCAAGTCCAGCGTGCCGGACGCGACGTTCACGCTGCTGTCGGGCCAGAAAGTCTCGACCGCCGGCGACCTGAAGGGCAAGGTCTATCTCGTGAACTTCTGGGCGACGAGCTGCGCGACCTGCATGCAGGAAATGCCGCAGATGGTCGATACCTACAATCGCTTCAAGGGTCAGGGTCTGGAATTCGTCGCGGTCGCGATGAACTACGATCCGCCGATGTACGTCGCGAACTATGCGCAGACGCGCCAGTTGCCGTTCAAGGTCGCGCTCGACGACGGCAGCGTCGCGAAGCAATTCGGCAACGTGCAGCTCACGCCGACGACCTTCGTCGTCGACAAGGACGGCAAGATCCTGAAGCGCTACGTCGGCGCACCGCAGTTCGCGGAACTCGACGCGCTGCTCAAGAAGGCGCTCGACAGCAACGCGGCCTGAGCGCCGCCAGATCCGGGATCCGGCTCGAAGGGCAGCAGTTGCGCCCTTCCCGCACAAACGGACCGTACGACCGGGCAACCCGGTCCTGCGGTCCGTTTGCTTTTCAGCGCTCGGTTTCGCCTTTCGCCGACAGCCCGTAGCGCTTCATCTTCTCGTACAGCGTCGCCTTGCCGACATGCAGCCGGTCGGCCGTCGCGGCGACCGCGCCACCCGTCTGGTTCAGCGCCTCGGCAATCACCGCGCGCTCGAATTGCTCGATGCGCTCCTTCAGCGTCTGGTCGTTGTCGGCGTCGTCGCCGCCCGCGCCCGTTTCCTGCGGCATGTCGGCCACGCCAAGCACGAAGCGGTCGGCCGCATTGCGCAGCTCGCGCACGTTGCCGGGCCAGTCGCGCTGCATCAGGCTCGCGCGCTGCCGGTCGGTCAGCACCGGCGCGGGGCGTGCGTAGCGCACGGCCGCGTCGAGCATGAAGTGCTCGAACAGCGGCACGATGTCCTCGCGACGCTCCGCGAGCGGCGGCAGCGCGATCGTCACGACGTTGAGCCGGTACAGCAGGTCGCGCCGGAACGTGCCGGCCGCGACGAGCTCGCTCATGTCGCCCTTCGCGGCCGCGACCACGCGGCAGTTCACGCGGATCGGCTGGTTCGAGCCGAGCCGCTCCAGCACGCCGTCCTGCAGCACGCGCAGCAGCTTCACCTGCAGCGCGAGCGGCATGCTTTCGATTTCGTCGAGGAACAGCGTGCCGCCGGACGCATATTCGAGCTTGCCGACGCGCCGTTTCGCCGCGCCCGTGAATGCACCGGGCTCGTAGCCGAACATCTCCGATTCGAACATCGGCTCGGGCAACGCGCCGCAATTCACCGCGATGAACGGCTTGTCGCGGCGCGGCGACAGCTCGTGCAGGCTGCGCGCGATCAGCTCCTTGCCGGCGCCCGTGTCGCCGTTGATCAGCACCGACGCGTCGGTCGGCGCGACGTTCGCGATCAGCTTGCGCACCTGCTCGATCGCAGGGCTGCGGCCGATGATGCGCGGCGCGACGACGTTCTGCCCGGCCAGCTCGCGCCGCAGCGCGTGGTTCTCGAGCACGAGCTCGCGGCGCTCCAGCGCGCGGCGCACCGTCTCGATCAGGCGCTCGGCCGCGAACGGTTTTTCGATGAAGTCGTACGCGCCGTCGCGCATCGCCTGCACGGCCATCGAGATGTCGCCGTGACCGGTGACGAGGATCACCGGCACGTCGGGCACGCGCTCGCGGCACTGCGCGAGCACGTCGAGCCCGCTCGCGCCGGGCAGCCGGATGTCGCTGACGATCGCGCCGGCGGTATCCGCGACGATCGCCTTCTCGGCCGCTTCGGCCGACTCGAAGCCGGCGACGTCGAAGCCCGCCAGCTGAAGGCTCTGCACGCTCGCCCGGCGAACGAGCGCATCGTCTTCGATATAGATCACTTGCAGCCGGTTGGCCATCGTACTCACTTGCTCCTGACAGGCCGCGCGGCGGTCTCGCGCGCGGCTGCGTTGATGCCGGTCGTGCGACGACCGGGCCTGCGACGGGTCCAGGGCCTGTTCGCGCTAATAACGGGCTTGCGCCGGCCCTGGCGAACCCGCCGGCTCGGACACGGAGTCCGGATGATGCGTGCGTGCACGCCGCAGCGTCAAGACGAACAGCGCGCCGCCCGACGGCGCATTTCGCGCGGTCAGCGCGCCGCCCGCGTCGCTCGCGATCGACGACGAGATCGCGAGGCCAAGGCCGAGCCCGCGCCCCATTTCCTTCGTCGTGAAGAACGGTTCGAACAGCCGCGGCAGCAGGTCCGGCGCAATGCCGGAGCCGTTGTCGCGCACTTCGACCGCGAGCGTCGCGGCCGACACCGCGATCGTCACTTCGATCGCCGGCGCAGCGACGCCGGCCACCGCGTCGAGCGCGTTGCCGAGCAGGTTGATCAGCACCTGTTCGAGGCGCAAATCCTCGCAGCGCGCGACGAGCTCGGGATAGTCGCGTGCCAGGTCGAGCGGCTCATCGTGCGCGGGCGACACGGTCGCGTCCTGCAGCGTCAGCGTGAGCGCGACTCCGCTCAGGCGCTCGCCAAGCAGCGACAGCACGCTGCGCAGCGCGCGCACGACGAGCGCACGCTCGTTGCGTGGCTTCGCGCGGCCGACGAACAGCTTCAGCTGGTTCGTGATCTTGCCCATCCGCTCGGTGAGCGCCGCGATCGCCTCGAGGTTCTCGCGCGCGGCCGCCTGCTCGCCGCGATCGAGCAGCACACGCGTGTTGTCCGAGAAACTGCGCAGCGCCGCGAGCGGCTGGTTCAGTTCATGCGTGATGCCGGCCGCCATCTGGCCGAGCGCCGCGAGCTTGCTCGCCTGGATCAGTTCGTCGTGCGCGGCGCGCAGCTCCTGCTCCGCGCGGATCCGGTCGCCGACTTCCTTCTGCAACTGTTCGTTCGCCTCCGACAGGTCGGCCGTGCGCTCCTCGACGCGCTGGTTCAACTCCGCGTACGCCTGCTGCAACAGCGCGCGGCCGCGGATCATTTCGCGCACGCGCGCACGGCGCATGCGCCAGTAGAACGCGAGCAGCACGACCGACACGAAGCCGAAGCCGGTGACGATCGTCGCGTTGCGCGCATCGGTATCGATGGGTGCGATCGGCGCGAGCGTGACGAGCAGCCAGTCGGGCTCGCCGATCCGGCGCTTGCTGGCGAGGAAACGTGGTGCGCGCCGGCCAAGGCCGAGGCGCACGATCTCCGCATCGGCGCCGAGCGTCTGCTCGATGCGCAGCGGCAGCGGTGTGACGGGCTGCTGCGCGTACTGGCGCGTCTCGTAGATCGACGCAGTGACGGGGCCCGTGAGCGGGCGCAGCGTGTGGTACTTCCACGCGGGCACCGACGACAGGAACACGACGCCGTGATCGTCCGCGACGACGAGCGGCTCGGACGCATCGGCGCCCTGGAACCATTCGAGGTTGAGCTTCACGACGACGACGCCCGCGATCTTGCCGTCGCGCCACACGGGCTGCGAGATGTAGTAGCCGGGGTCGCGCGAGATCGTGCCGATCCCGAAGAAGCGGCCGACCTGGCCGTTCATCGCGTCGACGAAATACGGGCGGAAGCGGTATTCGATCCCGACGAAGCTGTCGGGTGCGCGCCAGTTGCTGGCGGCGACGCACAGGCCGTCCGCGCCGATCACGTAGGTGACGGTCGCGTGTGCGTGCTCGTTGAGATCTTCGAGATAGCGGTTGACGCGCGCGGTGTAGTCGCCGCGCTTCGGCTCGGCGAGCAGGTCCTGCACGTACGGATGACTGCCGAGCAGATAAGGCAGCGACTCGTAGCGGTCGAGCGTGCTCTTGAGCGCGTTGGTGGTGCGATCGACGCGCACCGCGGCGTTGCGCTGCAGCTCGGCGACGCCGCGCCGCCAGGTGATCGTCCACGTCAGCGCGCACGCCGCGACGAGCGCGGCGGCAAGCACGACGAGGATGAGCAGGCGGCGCGTCACGGTCGAGGCTTCCTGGCGATGCGGATCGCCTATTGTGTCATAGGCCTCCGCATCCACGCGTCGATCGCCCCGTGTCGCGCCGCCGGCGGGCGGCGGCGCCACCTGCTCCTTCATGACGTCAGACGCCGGCCGTCTCGGTCGGCGTGACTTCGCCGCCGCCCTTCAGCGCCTGGCGCAGCTTGTTGCGGTCGAGTTCCTTTTCCCATGCCGACACGACGACCGTCGCGACGCCGTTGCCGACGATGTTGGTCAGCGCGCGGCATTCGCTCATGAAGCGGTCGATGCCGAGGATCAGCACCATGCCCGACAGCGGGATCGTCGGCACGACGGCCAGCGTCGCGGCGAGCGTGATGAAACCCGCGCCCGTCACGCCGCTCGCGCCCTTCGACGTCAGCATCGCGACCGCCAGCAGCGTGAGCTGCTGCATCCACGTCAGTTCGATGTTGGTCGCCTGCGCGATGAACAGCACGGCCATCGTCATGTAGATGTTGGTGCCGTCAAGGTTGAACGAATAGCCAGTCGGCACGACGAGACCGACGACCGAACGCGAGCAGCCTGCCTTCTCGAGCTTTTCCATCAGCTGCGGCAGCGCGGCTTCCGACGAACTCGTGCCGAGCACGATCAGCAGCTCTTCCTTGATGTACGACACGAAGCGGATGATCGAGAAGCCCGTGAAGCGCGCGATCGTCCCGAGCACGACGAGCACGAACACGACCGACGTCAGGTAGAACGTGCCGATCAGCTTGAGCAGCGGCACCAGCGAGCCGACGCCGTACTTGCCGATCGTGAACGCCATCGCGCCGAACGCGCCGATCGGGGCCAGCTTCGTGACGATGTGCACGATGCCGAACAGCACGCGCGTGAGCCCGTCGATGAAGTCGGTGACGACGCGGCCGCGCTCGCCGAGGTGCGCAAGCACGCTGCCGAACAGCAATGCGATCAGCAGGATCTGCAGGATTTCACCCTGCGCGAACGCATCGACCATCGTGTTCGGGATGATGTGCATCAGGAAGTCGACCGTCGACTGCCCATGCGCCTTCGCTGCGTACGACGCGACGGCCTTGCCGTCGAGCGTCGCCGGATCGATGTTGAAGCCGACGCCCGGACGCAGGATGTGCGTGGCCGCGAGGCCCAACAGCAGCGCGAAGGTCGACACGATCTCGAAATACAGCAGCGCCTTGCCGCCGACGCGGCCCACCTTCTTCATGTCCTCCATGCCGGCGATGCCGGTGACGACCGTACAGAAGATGATCGGACCGATCACCATCTTGATCAGCTTGATGAAGCCGTCGCCGAGCGGCTTCATGTCGGTGGCGAGCGCCGGGTAGTAGTGGCCGAGGATCACGCCGACGATGATAGCGAAGATCACTTGCACATAGAGCACTTTGTAGAAGGGTTTCTTCTTCACGATGGTTCCTGCTGAAGTGGATGAGCCGGTGGAAACGGCGTCACGCGCGCAGAAAGATGACGCTGAAGGGGGCAATGCCCCCCTGGGCCATTCGCCTGCGCGGCTGCCGTGCCGCAACAAGCGATGCCTCAGGACATCCGACAGGGGAGGAAGGCATTGGTCATCGATTGTCTCCTTGCTTGCTGTAGTAGTTCGGCCGGGGGGTGGCCGTGCGTTTTATATCGCAAGGTCGATGCCAGGTTCCCGTAACCCCTCAAACCGTTGTTTTCATTGTATTTCTCATAATGCGGCAGGCAAGGAAATCCGGGATTCCGGATTTCCGGAAAATATCCGTCCGGGGATTCGGACGGATGGGCGCATTCTTCCGATGAATCAGTGCTGCACGGCGCGGCCGGCCAGCAGGTTCGTCTGCGCGTAGAAGTCCTGCTGCTCGAATGCAGCGCGTTCGCGGCTCGATTCTCCTTGCGAAAAGCTTACTTATCCACGGTGGAGCTACCTCCGGCGTCCCAAGCCGGCCTGCCCTCCAGGATGGGCACCTGTCGGCGAATCGTCACGACGTTCCCAACATGATCGGTATAAGTAATCACAAATCGGTGATCTTCGACTGCAGCCTCTTTGATGGCGACAAAAGCATCCATCCCTTGGGGTATATCCAACGCAACCTCCCCAACGACTCGAGATTGCTTTGAGAACATGGCATACATGGGAAGCGGATTCCGCTGGCTGAGCAAAACAACGCCGCGCTCCACGTCATGGGCTTCGACGAAGGGGAACGGACCACTCAGCCCTTTCCTCTCGCTATAGAAGTAGGCTGCGGAACACTGTGTTCCACAAGGAAAGTCAATAACAAAAACCCCGGAAGTCATCGATATATTCGTTGGCGCACTAGGGTAATCGATGATCTTCTTCTCACCGGCAGCTCCGGATGCATAGATCCCGCAATTCACGCCATTGCCAGATTCCAGACATCGCACCGTGATCTGAACAGAACTGTCAGGAAAATTCGTTGATTCATCCAGCGCGACAGCTAAAGCACTATTTTTTATCAGAACAAGGCCACTACATACGATAAAACTGACAGCCCTCACCGCCAACACCTTCCGAATTCTTCTCTCGTTCACTCGACACCAAGAACAGGTCATTTCATAGTTGTGCAGCCACGCATCATCGACGTTATCGCCCGAATGTTCGCGCCATCTTTGCTCAAAACGAAATACCTTTCGTTACAGATCTCTCGACTACCATCCTGAGATTCAGCGTGATATTTAGCTTGAATCAGAAAACTATCCGGACGACTATATAGGTCAATGACGGTGGTCCGCCCCTGTATATCCTTCATGGGCTCAATGCCATTGTTAGAAAACTCTGCGAGCGCCGTTGATTCCCACCCACTCGAAAGGTCGGAAAGCGTAAAGTATCGACACTCCGCGCCGCAGCTATGTCTGGCAATATAAAATCGACCACCGACATTCACATCGGGCTGACCTATCAGCTTCCCATAATTATCTCGCCACAACCCCTCGTCCTTTCTAGCAAAGGACGGAATCTGTAGCGAACCACGATATACATCCGCCCGATGCTTCGAGAATGTTGGAACTTCATTCTGAGCACTGGAAGTCAAAACGTAGAAATTCTGAACCACAATAAATACGATGAACAAGATGCCCCGCAAGATGCACCTCTTATCAATCAATAAGATCATCTAGTACACCTCGACTCGCTGCCAGATCAGATTTTCCGGCAAGCTCCTCACGAACGAACGTGGTGAATTTTGCATTCAAATCTTCCCAGCTTACCCCTCCTTGATCATACGGAGCCCCTGGAAAACTTGCCCACTCCAGCTTGCAATTTGCCTGAAAAACAGCCTTCGAAAGCTCTCCGTTCTTTATGAAATCAAGCGCCTTTCTTTTCATTTTTAGAATGACAACGCAATATCTGTCCTGCGAAACGGGCGAGAAATCGCTCACATAAAATCGCTCTCGCCATCTTATCGATGGGGGATCATCCCATGTGTAACCCATGACCTGATAAGCGCCAGCGGCAGTAGAACTGTATCCCGAATCTTTAATTAATATCCTCGGATGATCAGCAAATGATTTACCAAAATCCTTTATGAACGATTTACCGCCAAAGAGCCTCTCATATCCTGCCACGCCCTCTGTTCCCTCACTGTATCTTACAGTTCGAAGAAATGCCCTAACACGCGCCTCCTCAATGGAAATACTACCGTCAAGAAAATTACTCAATTGTCCAACGGGGTGAATATGGAACACAAACGGATCGACCGGAAAGTCCTTAACTTTCCCAGCGACCGCATCCCACCACACCAATTGTGTGATACGCGCTTTCTCCGCCTCCCAAGCCGCCTTCGATGACGGGGGAATCAGCGCATCGTAGGCATCCCACGCCTTCTTGTCTGCCTTCCATTCGCTCGGATAGCGCAGGATGACACGCGACAGTTGGCGGATGGTGTCACGATCGCGCTGCGCTGCCTTCACTTCGGCCAAGGTGAGCTGACCGTCGTGATTGGCATCGAGCAGCGCTCGCACTTCGCGCAGCGGCACGTCGAGGTCGGCGTCCTTCAATCCCAATCGCCCGCGCTGAAACTCCTCCATCTGCTTGAAGTCGGCAAAATAGCTGCCGTAGGCGGCTGTGGTTGGCTTGGACTCAATCAGTTTGAAGTCCACCCACTCATGCGGCGAGTGCAGGGAAACACCGGCATGGCCCGCTTCGCCTACCCAGCCGATGGCGGTGGTGCCACCGGTTTTCAGTTGCACCTGCCACCAGCCGTTACCCGCTTCATCCAGGGCAAACACCTTGGGCAGCTCCGTGGGGATTTGTTTGTCCGGTCTCGATTGCTGCAACATGAGCCGCGACACGTGCTGGGGCTGCACACCGTTCTTGGGACCGTTGGCCGCGAACGCCAGTGGAAAACCTTCCCACCCTTGCACCAGGTTCGCCGTCAACAACTTGCCTCCTTGGACACTGACCAGCGTTGCATATGTGTCTTTAGCAATCCAGACCGGTGTTTGGCTGGCAGCCCCGACGAAAATGCCGCGGAAGCGCGTAGCTCCAGGTTGTCCGACCGTCCCTTGCCGAGGCACGCGAACGATATCCGCTGCCGTGTACACGGCCCCATCGTTGAGACGGAACAGATTGGCCTCCTTGGCACCCGTCGGCAACTTGGCTTTGCGGTCGATCCACTGCATAGCCCCCGTTGGCTTCACCTTGACGTACAGCGCATCGTCAGGCGGCGTACCGTCCAAGGCGACAATGGTGTTCACCGGCAGCAAACCGGCCTGCGGCGACGCGAGTACCGGGTTATGCAACTGGGTATCTGGCGCCACCCTCAGCAGCGTCTTCTGCTGAGGCGTGGCCTTTGCCGCAGCAGCACGACTCTTTTCCAGAAAGGCTCGCAGTTCCGGGCCGACGATAACCTCGTGGTGCATCAGCCTGCGGCTCTGCCCCGGATCCTGTACTCGCCGGTACTCACCCATGTGGCCCAACAGTTCCCCAGCTTTGACCGCCGGCGGGCTCGCTGGCGTAACCACGACATCAAAGTCCTCCGGCGCCTGGCCCAGTGCTTCCAGCCAGCTCATCGAGACCCATCCGCTATGCGCGGTGGCAGGCACCTCCGTCTGCGCGGTCGATGGCGGCACGATCGCTTTCTCGATCACCCGCTTAATCTTGACCCACTGTTTGTCGCGCTGGAGCACCGTAAAGCGAGCACCGTGTGGCAGGTAGCCAAGGACGGGCGAGTCTCTGGCAAACGAAGGTTTTGCACGCACGCTCAAACCGATGACCGGCTGATCGGTGGCCCCTTTCGGTACAGCTTGTTTCTCTTTGGCGGTTTCCTTGACGCGGCAGATCTTGGCCGGCCAGTACGCGGGACGCTTGACCACATTCCCCATGCGTTCGTATTCGCCAAACGAGCGCAGGTGCATTGCCAAGCAGAAGTACGTGAGCTTATTGCCGGTTGGGTATTCCAACGTGTGCCGTGTCAGGACAAAGCCGGTACTAAAGGCGGCCGAGGTGGATTCGGCCGTCGTCGGCCCTTTGGCCCCCCCGGGAGAGGTCGGGTAGTCGCGATTGATCCGGTAAGCGACCACTTCGCCTTTGGTCATGGCGCCGATGCCCTCGTCGAGGGACAGTAGGTTGGCCATCGCCGACTCATAGTGAATGCCGCTATGTACGCCCGACGGTCCGAACACGTAATAGCCGCCGCTGGCCATGCCGAGCGCACTGTAGTAGACATCGGCGTCGACCACGTCCTTTCCGGCCTTGTCCTTGAAGGGGTATTTGTAGTTAGCCATAAAATCCCGTGTGCTTAGGCATCGCCCGAGAAGGTCAGGTAGAAAGCGTCATCCAGCGAATCACCGAATACCGAATCGCCAGATAGCGAAAGCGCGCGCCCTGCCCCCTTACGATCGTGGACCATTGGGCCCTTCATGCGGATAGCGATGGCTTCGATCTCCACGCCGCAATCGTCAAGCGTGATCGTGCCGCCGGGGCCACGCAGGCGGATTACCTCGCCGGCTTGCAACTCGACGACCTTGGTGCGATGCCGAATTGCTTGCCCCGCCTCCAGCTCGGCATACCCCTGCACGCGCTGCGTCAGGTGCCCGCCGATATCTACCGTGTGATCGGACACGGTCTTGTCGCGGCGATGGTTGCCGACTTCCTCGGTTCTGTCCTTGCCCGTGTGGATCGTGTGGTTTCGGCCGATGCTCAGGAAGTCGTCCTGCCCGATATCGTGGCGTCGCTCCTGGCCGATGGTGACCTGCTCGTCGCGACCCACGGTTTCTTTGCGGTCGTTACCGATGACGATCGTTTCGTCGTGTCCCACCTGCTCGCTGCGGTCATTGCCCACGAAGGTGGTTTCGTCGTGGTTGACGTGGATGTTCTGATCCCTCTGCGCGTGGACGTAGATTTCCTCCTGATCCTTCTCGTCCTCGAAGCGCAGTTCGTTGTAGCCCTCGCCCTTGTGCGTCTGACTTTTGATCGTCATCCGCGTCTTGTGTCGCGGCAGTTCGTACGGCGGCAACTGCAGGCGGTTGTACGCCCGCCCGATGATGAGCGGCTGGTCCGGATCGCCATCCAGGTTGACCACGATCACTTCCTGCCCGATGCGCGGGATCGCCATGTGACCCCACGTCGCGCCAGCCCAGTTCTGCGCGACCTGGATCCAGCACGAGCTGTGCTCGTCGTGCTTGCCCTCGCGATCCCATGGGAACTGCACCTTCACCCGGCCGTACTCGTCGGTATAGATCTCTTCGCCTTCGGGGCCCACCACCGTTGCCGGCTGCGGACCGTCGATACGTGGGCGCGGCAGTGGCTCGGCGCGCCATTCCGCGTCGTCGGGCACCAGCACCGCTTCGTAGCGATAGTTCGTGCCCTGTTGCGCATCGGCACTCTCTTCCGCCTGACTGGTGGTCTGCTTGCCGTGATGGACGAGGCTGACCGTACGCCAGCCGCGATTCATGTCTTCGCGCGGGTGGCCGGTGAGGTCGAAGGCGATGCCGGGTTGCAGGCGCGCATCGTCACCGCTTACACGGGCCATTCGCGCATCGCGACGGTGGCCACGCAGGCGGTCCTGCGTGAAAGCCTTGCCGCTGGCTTCGTGCTTGTAGCGGCCCGGATAGTCGTAGCGCCCGTAGCCGCGGCCCTGGTGATCCAGGTCCGCGCCCTCGCGCGGGTATTCGTGCGGATAGCGTGGACTCTTGAACGTGTAGTCGCGCTGCACCTGACGCGCGGTGCGCACGTTCTCGGTGTACGCGAAGGTGCGCAGGCACGGCTGCGGCTGGTCGCCACCGGGCGTGGAGTTGTACAGCCCCGGCTCGCCCTGCTGGCGGCCGAAGATAAACAGTCGATCGCAGTGGATCAGGCGGTGGCCGTCGGCGCGGTGCTGGAAGGCGTAGAAGAAGCCTTCCTCGCGCAAAATGCGCTCGATGAAGTCGTAGTCGGTGTCGCCAGCCTGCACGCAGTACTCGCGCGCCAGATGCTCGTTGGTGACACGCTGCTCGTAGTCCAGCGTTTGATGGTGTGCCTTGAGCACGGCCGTGGCGATCTCGGGCGCGCTCAGGGTCTGGAAGATGCGCCAGTCGGACGACAGCTTCAGGCGCGCCAGGCGCGGCTCGACCACCGCGGAATAACGGGTGCGTCGAAAGCCCGTGTCACGCTGAACGAACGATGAAATGGCGCCGTGCACGTAACGCACGGGCACGCCGCCCTGCCAGATCGTGAGTAAACCGTTGTGGTCAAGCACCTGGCCGAAGTCGATAGCGGCGTTGGCGCTGGCCAGCTCCACCTGCAACAGGAAAGTCTCGGACAACCCCTCATGCAGGGTGAACTCCACCACCTCGAACGACTCGTCGCCGGCGGTAAAGGTAAAGCGCAGGTCAGATTGGATAGCCATGGTTAAGCTGCTCGCTGAACGCCCAGCGGCAACGATTAACTATTGCGAGATCCGCGTCTATTGGACGAATCCGAAAGTAGAGTTTCCCGCGACTTGGCGTCCGCCATATCAGTGAATTGCCCCGGTCCTATCCGCAACCAAACCAGACTGCCCCGCTCAACCTTTGTCGCACGTACTGTCTGCCCCGACGATGACCTCGGCGCTCCCCCCCAAAACGAGCACCCCCGAAAGATCTCGATCCTCCGGGGGTTTCACCGCCATCAATCACGAATCAGTGTTGCACGGCCTCACCCGCCAGCACCCCCGTCTGCGCATAAAACTCCTGCTGCTCAAACGCGTCACGCTCGCGCCGTGCGCGCTCGCCGCGATCCGCGAGCGAGCCGACGACGATCCCGATGAACGCGAGCGGCACCGACACGAGCGCCGGGTTGTCGAGGAACACCAGCGCATGCGCGTGGTGCAGCACGTCGACCCACACCGACTTCGACAACACCGTGAGCGTGACCGCCGACACGAGGCCGAGGCCGCCGCCGAGCACCGCGCCGCGGGTCGTCATCCCGCGCCAGAAGATCGACATCGCAAGCACCGGGAAATTCGCGCTCGCGGCCACCGCCGCGACGAGCCCGACCATGAACGCGACGTTCACGTGCTCGAACAGGATCGACAGCCCGATCGCGATGGCCGACAGCACGATCGTCGCCGCGCGCGAGATGCGCATCTCGAGGCGCTCGTCGGGCTTGCCGCGCGCCCACATCTGCGCATACAGGTCGTGCGAGATCGTCGTCGCGCCGGCCAGCGTCAGGCCCGCGACCACCGCGAGGATCGTCGCGAATGTGACAGCGGCGATGAATCCGTAGAACCAGTTTCCGCCGACCGCCTGCGCGAGCTTCACCGCGACCATGTTCGAGCCGCCGAGCAGGTCGTGCGTCAGGTTGAACGAGCCGTTGGCGCCCAGCTTGAAGAATTCCGGATGCTGCGCGAGCAGCACGATCGCCGAGAAGCCGATCACGAAGGTCAGCAGGTAGAAGTAGCCGATGAAGCCGGTCGCGTAGAGCACCGACTTGCGCGCCTCCTTCGCGTTCGGCACCGTGAAGAAGCGCATCAGGATGTGCGGGAAGCCGGCCGTGCCGAACATCAGCGCGATACCGAGCGACAGCGCGTTGGCCGGATCGCGGATCAGCTTGCCGGGGCCCATGATCGACAGCGCGCCCGGATGCACGGCCACCGCGCGACGGAACATCTCGTCGACGCTGAAGCCGAATTCGGCGAGCGCGAGCACGACGAGCAGCGTCGCGCCGCACAGCAGCAGCACGGCCTTGATCACCTGCACCCAGGTCGTCGCGGTCATCCCGCCGAAGAACACGTAGACGACCATCAACACGCCGACGATCAGCTCGGCCGTGCCGTACGACAGCCCGAACAGCAGCTGGATCAGTTTGCCCGCGCCGACCATCTGCACGACGAGGTACAGCACGACGATGGTCAGCGAATTCGCGGACGTCAGCAGCCGGATCGGCCGCTGTGCGAAGCGGTACGCAACGACGTCGACGAACGTGAACTTGCCGAGGTTGCGCAGCGGCTCGGCGATCAGGAACATCACGAACGGCCAGCCGACCAGGAAGCCGATCGAGTAGATGAGCCCGTCGAAGCCGAACATGAACACCATGCCGGACAGCCCGAGGAACGACGCGGCCGACATGTAGTCGCCCGCGATCGCGAGCCCGTTCTGCAGCCCGGTGATGCCGCCGCCGGCCGTGTAGAAGTCGCGTGTCGAGCGCGTGCGGCGCGCGGCCCACCGCGTGAGCGCGAGCGTCGCGAACACGAACGCAAAGAACATCCCGATCGCGACCGGGTTCAATTCGACCTTGTCGGGCATCGGGCCCGCGACCGATACCGCGTGCGCGGCGGAGGAAAGGAGAGCTACGGGAACGGCCAGCGCGCCGAGCGCAATCGAGGTGCGTCGCATGTCGGCCTCCGTTATGAACGCTGCAGGATCGCGTCGACGCGGCGGTCGAACGCACGGTTCGCGCGCAGCACGTAGCACGCGGTCAGCCCGATCGCGACGAGGATGATCGCGACACCCGCGGCGATCCCGACCGTCGTCGTCGCGCCGCGGTACAGCGGCGCCGCGAGCACATGCGGCGCGAGCGCGACGAGCAGAATGAAGCCGTAATACGTGGCGACCATCAGCGCTGTGAGCGTGAAGCTGAAGCGGCGCCGTGCGCGCACGAGTTGCCGGTAGTCACGGCGCGCCGTGACCGATTCGATGACGGAAAGCTCCATGGTGTCTGTCTCCTGTCGACCAGAGTTGGCGCTTTAGCGCCTTACTCTGGTCCCATGCTTTGCGGTCGACCAGAGTTGGCGCTTTAGCGCTTACTCTGGTCCCATGCTTCGCGGTCGACCAGAGCTAGCGCATCAGCGCCTGCTCCAGTCCCGCCGAGTGCCCTCGTCGTTTCGCGAGGGGTGTTTTGTGGATGGCCGGCGCGTCGACCGATCCGCCCGCGCCGCGGCGGAGAAAGGCAATCCGGTGAAAAGGACGATGCGCGCGTCAGACCACCCGATCCGCACGCAGCCGCGCGACCTCGTCGGCCGACATCCCGAGCCAGCCGCCGAGCACCGCATCCGTATCGGCGCCGAGCACCGGTGGCGCACCGCGCACCGGCAGCCGTGCGCCGTCGAACCGGTACGGCGGCGCCAGCACGTCGACGCCGCCCGCGACCGGGTGCGGCTGCCGCGTAACGAGCCCCGCGCTCGTCGCGCGTTCCGACTTCAGCGCTTCGTGCAGCCCGAGCACTTCACCGCACGGAATGCCCGCGTCGGCGAGCGCCGCGAGCAACGTCGCGCGGGACCGGCACGCGAGTTCACGACGAATCTCGGGCAGCAGGTCGGCACGATTCTCCGAGCGGCCGAGGTTGGTCTTGTAGCGCGCGTCGGCCGCGAGGTCGGGCCGCTCGATCGCATCGCAAAAGCGTGCGAACTGCGTGTTGTTGCCGACCGTGATCACGAGCGGGCCGTCGGCCGCGTCGAACACGCCGTACGGCACGATCGACGGATGTGCGTTGCCGTAGCGCGGCGGGTCCTCGCCCATCAGCAGCGCGTCGAGCCCGTAGTACGCGGTGATCATCAGCCCGCAGTCGAACAGCGCCATCTCGATGCGCCGCCCGCGCCCGGTTGCATGGCGTTCGTACAGCGCGGCGAGGATCGCCTGCGCCGAGTACATGCCGGTGAACAGGTCGACCGCCGCGACGCCGAACTTCAGCGGCGGCTGGCCGGCCTCGCCCTGCACGACGAGGTCGTAACCGGGCCGCGCGGCTTCGGCGCCCGACCGGTCGTAGCCGGAGATCGCGCAGTGCACGAGGCGCGGATTCAGTTCGGCCAGCGCGTCGTAGCCGAGCCCGAGCTTTTCCGCGCCGCCGAACTTGAAGTTGTGAAGCACCACGTCGGCCTGCGTGGCCAGCTCCCGCGCGAGCCGCCGCCCTTCGTCGGTCTGCAGGTCGAGACAGATCGAGCGCTTGCTGCGGTTCACGCTGTTGAAGTAGGTGGTTTCGGTATCGCCGATCCTCAAGCCCCAGTCGCGCGTGTCGTCGCCGCGCGCCGGATGCTCGACCTTGATCACTTCCGCGCCGAAATCGGCGAGCACCATCGCGCACCACGGGCCTGCCAGCACCCGTGAGAAATCGAGCACCTTCACGCCGGCCAGCGGCAATGCGCGCGATTCGTTCGTCATCCTTGTCTCCTCCATTCGCGTCGTTCGTCTTTATTGTTTCGACAGCGCGATGTAGCGCGCGAGATGATGATCTTCATCGCCGAGCTGGTGATCGATCATCACGAGGCGCTTCGCGTAGTGCGACAGCGGCAGCTCCCACGTCATCCCGATCCCGCCGTGCAGCTGGATGCTCTCCTCGGCGACGAGCGTGCCGATCCGGCCGATGCTGTATTTCGCGGCCGCCAGCGCGCGTTCGCGCACCGCGCGCGGCGCGTCGAGCTGCGCCGCAGCGTTGATCACGGCCGAGCGCGCCTGCTCGACTTCGAGCAGCAGGTCGGCCATCCGGTGCTGCAGCGCCTGGAAGCTGCCGATCGGCAGCCCGAACTGCTTGCGCGTGCGCAGGTACTCGAGCGTGTGTTCCTTCGCGACATCCATCGCGCCGAGCGCTTCCGCCGACAGCGCAAGCAGCCCGTAGCCGATCACGCGTTCGAGCAACCCGGCGCCCGCTTCACCGTCGTGCGCGCCGAGCGCCGCGTCGGCCGACAGCGCAACATGCTCGAAGCGTACTTCGGCCGCACGGCCGCCGTCGATCTTCCGGTAGTCGCGCAACGACACGCCCGATGCGTCGGCCGGCACGACGAACAGGCCGATACCGGCCGCGTCGTCATCGGCGCCCGACACGCGCGCGCTGACGACGAAGAACGCCGCCTGCGCGGCCTGGTCGACGACGCCCTTCGCGCCCGTCAGCACCCAGCCGTCGCCCGAGCGTTCGGCGCGCGTGCGCACGGTTGTCAGTTCGTAGTGCGAGCCCGGCTCGTCGTGCGCAAATGCCGCGCTCACGTTACCGTCGATCAGCGCGGCAAGTCTGTCGCGATGCGCGTCGCCGCCGGCGAGCGACAACGCGCGGCCCGCGAGCAGCGCGCCGAGAAACGGCTCGACGACGAGCCCGCGCCCGAGGCACTCGAACACCACGGCGATGTCGAAGCCCGCGCCGCCGAAACCGCCGTCGGCTTCCGCGAACAGGGCGCCGACCGTGCCGAGTTCGGCAAAGCGCCGCCACATCGCGCGATCGAAGCCTTCGGCCGACTGTGCGATGCGATCGCGCACCGGGAACGCGTACTGTTCGGCGATGAAGCGGTTCAACGTGTCCGCCAGCATCCGGCGGTCTTCTGTGTGCTGGAAATCCATCGTCGCGCTCCTCGTTACAGCCCGAGCATCATCTTCGCGATGATGTTCTTCTGGATCTCGTTCGAGCCGCCGAAGATCGACAGCTTCCGGTTGTTGAAATACTGCTGCGCGGCGCTCGCGGCCTCGTCCGGGCCGACCGGCTCGCCGTCGTAATCGGCATTGAGCGCCTCGTCGACGAACGGCTGCGCGTACGGCCCCATCGCACGCCGCATCAGCGCCGTGATCTCCTGGCGGATCTGCGTGCCGCGGATCTTCAGCATCGAGCTTTCCGCACCCGGTGCGCCGCCGCCCGCGACCGCGGCCAGCACGCGCAGGTTGGTCGTGCGCATGTTCTCGAGTTCGATCTCGACACGCGCGACGCGCGCCGCAAAGAACGGATCGTCCGCGAGCGGCCGGCCGTTCTTCGTGACCTTCGCGGCGACCGCGCGCAGCCGGTCGAGCGCGGCCGTCGAGAAGCCGATCCCGGCGATATTGGTGCGCTCGTACGTGAGCAGGTATTTCGCGTAGGTCCAGCCGCGGTTCTCTTCGCCGACGAGGTTTTCCGCCGGTACGCGCACGTCGGTGAAGAACACCTCGTTCACCTCGTGTTCGCCGTCGAGCGTGATGATCGGGCGGACTTCGACGCCCGGCGTGTTCATGTCGATCAGCAGGAAGCTGATGCCTTCCTGCTTGCGTACGTCGGTCGCGGTGCGCACGAGGCAGAAGATCATGTTCGCGTAGTGACCGAGCGTGGTCCACGTCTTCTGGCCGTTCACGATGTAGTGCTCGCCCTGCGCGTCGAGCCCGCGCACCGCGCTCGTCTTCACCGCCGCGAGATCGGAACCGGCGCCCGGCTCCGAGTAGCCCTGACACCACCAGTCGGTGCCGTCGAGGATGCGCGGCAGCCAGCGGCGCTTCTGCGCTTCGTTGCCGTACTTGATCAGCACGGGCCCGAGCATGTTCACGCCGAACGGCACGATGCGCGGCGCACCCGCGAGCGCGCACTCGTTGTCGAACAGGAATTTCTGCGCGACGCTCCAGCCGGGGCCGCCGTATTCGCTCGGCCAGTGGCTCGCGAGCCAGCCGCGCGCGTTGAGGATCGCGTGCCATTCGCGCATGTCGTCGCGCGTGAGGTGCAGGCCGCCCTTTACCTTGCGCGCGATGCGCGCGGGCAATTCGGCTTGCAGGAAGCGCTGCACTTCCGTGCGAAAAGCTTCCTCTTCGGGAGTGAAATTGAGGTCCATCTTCGTTCCGTGGCGAATGCGGTTGGCGTTCAGTCGATGCGGTTCAGGCTCGCGAAATCCGCGCCGCGCGCGACGAGATCGACGAGCAGCGGCGACGGCTTCCAGAACAGCGGATCTTCCTTCGCGAACGTGCGGATATCGGCGAGCACGTTCGCGAGGCCGAGCGTGTCCGCGTAGTGCATCGGGCCGCCGCGATAGCGCGGAAAGCCGTAGCCGCACAGGAACACCGCGTCGACGTCGAGCGGGCGCAGTGCGATCTTCTCGTGCACGACGTTCGCGCCTTCGTTGATCATCGCGGCGAGGTAGCGGCGCATGATTTCATCGTCGGTGAACGTGCGCGGCGTGATGCCCTTCTTCGCGCGCTCTTCCGCGACGATCGCGTCGACTTCCGGGTCGGGCGTGCCGACGCGCGCACCGTCCGGATACAGGTAGTAGCCGCGCGCGGTCTTCTGCCCGAACCAGCCGCGCTCGCACAGCCGGTCGGAAATCTCCACGTAACGTGCGCGCGGGTCGCGCGTCGCCGCGCGGCGCTTGCGGGTCGCCCAGCCGATGTCGCCGCCCGCGAGGTCGACGACCTGGAACGGCCCCATCGGGAAGCCGAATTCGCGCACCGCGCGATCGATCTGGTACGGCGACGCGCCGTCTTCCATCAGGTAGTCGGCCGCCGTGCGATAGACGGCGAGGATCCGGTTGCCGATGAAGCCGTCGCACACGCCCGCGCGCACCGGTGTCTTCTTCAGTTGCTTCGCCAGCGCGAACGCGGTCGCGACGACGTCCGCGCTCACACGCGCCGGCACGACGATCTCGAGCAGCTTCATCACGTTGGCCGGCGAGAAGAAATGCAGGCCGATCACGTCGGCCGGCCGGTCGATGCTCGCGGCCAGTTCGTCGATGTCGAGATACGACGTGTTGGTCGCCAGCACCGCGCCCGGCTTGCACACGCGTGCGAGTTCGGCGAACACGGCCTTTTTCACGGCCATGTCTTCGAACACGGCTTCGATCACGACATCGGCCTGCGCGAGCGCGTCGTACGACGTGCTGCCCTTGAAACGCGCGAGCCGCGCCGCGTGCGCGGCCGGCGTCATCCGCCCTTTCGCGACGAGGCCGTCATACACCTTCTCGACATGCGCGCGGCCGCGGGCGAGCGACGCTTCGTCGCGTTCGATCATCGTCACCGGCAGCCCGGCGTCGAGCGCCGCGACCGCAATGCCCGCGCCCATCGTGCCGCCGCCGACCACGCCGATCCGCTCGACCGGCCGCGCGCTCGCGCGTCGCGCCTCGGGCGCCTTCGCCGCTTCACGCTCCGCGAAGAACGCATGCACGAGCCCCGCGCGCTGCGGGCTGTCGATGCATTGCAGGAAGAGGCTGCGTTCGAACTTCATCCCCGCGTCGAACGACTGCGTGAGCGCGGCCTCGACCGCGTCGACGATCTTCGCCGGCGAGAACAGTCCGCGCGATTTCTTCGGCAGCTCCGCGCGCGCCGCGTCGATCGCGGCCTGCGCGGCCGCGCGGTCGGCCAGCCCCTGCGCATCGCGCGTGCGGCGCACCGGTGCGCCGAGCGACACGAGTTCCTGCGCGTAGGCGAGGCCTTCGGCGAGCGTGTCGTCGCTGTGCGCGATGCGGTCGACGAGGCCGAGCGCGAGTGCTTCCTCGGCGCTTGCATGGCGGCCCGTCAGCATCAGGTCGAGCGCGGCCTTCGCACCGATCAGGCGCGGCGCGCGCTGCGTGCCGCCCGCGCCGGGCAGCAGGCCGAGCGTGACCTCGGGCAGCCCGAGCTTCGCGCCGGGCACCGCCAGCCGGTAATGCGCGGCGAGCGCGACTTCGAGGCCGCCGCCGAGCGTCGCGCCGTGCAGCGCGACCACGACCGGCTTCGTGCCCGATTCGATCCGCTCGCACACGTCGGGCAGCGACGGCGGCACCGGCGGCTTGCCGAATTCGCGGATGTCGGCGCCCGCGATGAAGTTGCGGCCGGCGCCGACGATCAGCACCGCGCGGATCGCGTCGTCGGCCTGCGCGGCGTCAAGCGCGTCGGCAAGGCCGCGCCGCACGTCGGCGGACAGTGCATTGACGGGCGGATGGTCGATCGTGACGACGAGCACCTTGTCGCGGCGTTCGCGCGTGACCGGGCCGGCTTGGGGGGTGGCGGGGGAATTCATGGCGTCTCCAGTCTGTGCACCAGGCATGACTCGATTCTCGATTGATCGAGATTCATTGACAATTCCCTCTCCGTTTTACAAGCTGTCAAGTCTGACTTGACACTGGATGCTTTCCGACCATTAAACGGGACGGATCAGGAGCGAGAACATGGACCTGAACGCGCTGACGCTGCTCGTCGAGATCCTCGACGCCGGCAATCTCAGCAAGGCCGCGCAGCGGCTCAAGATGAGCCGCGCGAACGTCAGTTACCGGCTGAACCAGCTCGAACGCTCGATCGGCCAGCAGCTCGTGCGGCGCACGACGCGGCGCATCGATCCGACCGAGATCGGGCTGAAGCTCTACGAGCACGGCCGGCGCATCCGCAACGAGCTGCTCGCCGCGCAGGAATCGGTGACGACGCTCGGCCAGGACCTGCAGGGCCGCGTGCGGCTGTCGGTGCCGAGCGGCTACGGACAGATGGTGATGTCCGAGTGGCTGCTCGCGTTCAAGCGGCTGCATCCGGGCATCGTGCTCGACGTCGTGTTCGAGAACCGCGTGGAAGACCTGATGCGCGACGAGATCGACATCGCGGTGCGCGTGATGCCGGAGCCGCCGCAGAACCTCGTCGCACGCGACATGGGCGCGGTGCGCTACGTCGCGTGTGCGTCGGCCGCATTCGCGGCCGCGCACGGGATGCCGTCGAGCCTCGGCGCGCTGGCCGCCGCGCCGGTCGTCACCGCGACGGTGATGGGCCGGCAACTGCGGATCGCCGCCTATCTCGGCGACGAGCGCCACGAGGTGCTGCTCGAACCCACCTTGATTTCGGAGAACTTCCTGTTCCTGCGCCAGGCGATCCTCGCGGGGATCGGTGTCGGCATCGTGCCCGACTACGTGGTGCAGGACGACATGCGGCGCGGCACCGTCGTCACGTCGCTCGATGCGTACCGGCTCAGCATCTTCGGCACGCACATGTACATGCTGTACATGCCGAACCGGCACCACACGCGCGCGACGTCGACGTTCATAGAGTTCATCCTCGAACAGGCCGGAAAGACCGGCCGGGGCGGGCCCGGCGGGATTCGTCAGGGTTTTCTGTCGGATGACAATCCGCCGGCGGCGCGGCGACAATAGCGCGCCGGGGCCGGCAGCCGCGTTGCGCCGGCGCCATCGCCTCATTCGAATTCACTGCTGCCGAGGGTTCAATGTTCGACCGGATTCGCCCGCCTTCGCGTCCCTGGACGCTGCTTGCCGCCGTCGCGCTCGTCGCCCTCAACGCCGGCTGCACGTCCCCGTCCACGCCGTCGGGCGCCGTCGTCCCGGTCGCGGCCGCATCGGGCGCGGCCGTCCCGCTGCCCGGCGTTCACACGCCCGAGCTGTCGTCCGGCTGGACCGACAAGCCGGGCTGGACCTCGCAGCGCTTCATGATCGCGGCCGCGAACCCGCTCGCGACGCAGGCCGGCTACGACATGCTGAAGGCGGGTGGCACCGCGATCGACGCGGCGATCGCCACGCAGATGGTGCTCGCGCTCGTCGAACCGCAATCGTCGGGGATCGGCGGCGGCGCGTTCATGCTGTACTTCGACGGCAAGGCGACGCAGGCGTACGACGGCCGCGAAACCGCGCCGGCCGCCGCGACCGACCGACTGTTCTACGGGCCGACCGGCCAGCCGATGAGCTTCTACGAAGGCGTCGTCGGCGGGCGCTCGGTCGGCACGCCGGGTGTGCTGCGCATGCTCGACGCCGCGCACCGCGCGCATGGCAAGCTGCCATGGCGCCGGCTGTTCCAGCCGGCGATCCGGCTCGCCGAGCACGGCTTCACGATCAGCCCGCGGCTCGCGACGCTGATCGCGAACGACCCGTACCTGAAGAACGACCCGGCCGCGCGTGCGTACTTCTACAACGCGAACGGCACGCCGAAGACGGCCGGTACGGTGCTGAAGAACCCCGCGCTCGCGACCGTGCTGCGCCAGGTCGCCGACCACGGCGCGAACGCGTTCTACAGCGGCGCGATCGCGCGCGACATCGTCACGAAGGTGCGCAAGCATCCGACCAATCCGGGCCTGCTGTCGCTGCAGGATCTCGCGCGCTACAAGGCGAAGGTGCGCACGCCGCTATGCGCCGGCTACCGGCGCTCGGTCGTGTGCGGAATGCCGCCGCCGTCGTCGGGCGGCCTCGCGATCGCGCAGATGCTCGGCATCCTCGAGGCGATGCCCGACTGGCAGCAGATCGGCGCGCAGAAGCCGGTGCGCAACGATGTCGGCTACGAGCCGACGCCGTTCGCCGCGCACCTGTTCAGCGAAGCCGGCCGCCTCGCCTATGCGGATCGTGCGCGTTATGTCGCCGATCCCGATTTCGTGCCGCTGCCGGGCGGCAACTGGGCGAGCCTCACCGACAAGACCTATCTCGCACAGCGCGCGCGGCTGATCGGCGACAGCAGCATGGGCGTCGCGCAGGCCGGCACGCCGCAGGGCGCGACGCTCGCGATGGCCGACGACCGCAGTCCCGAATTGCCGTCGACGTCCGACATCGCGATCGTCGACCGTTACGGCCAGGCGCTGTCGATGACGACGAGCGTGGAGGATGCGTTCGGCTCGCGGCTGATGGTGCGCGGCTTCATGCTGAACAACCAGCTCGCCGACTTCTCGTTCGTGTCGAACGACAACGGCCGGCCGGTCGCGAACCGCGTGCAGCCGGGCAAGCGGCCGCGCTCGGCGATGTCGCCGGAACTCGTGTTCGACAAGAAGACCGGACAGGTGACGATGGTCGTCGGCTCGGCCGGCGGCCCCGCGATCATCAATCACGTCGCGAAGACGCTGGTCGGCGTGCTCGACTGGGGCATGACGATGCAGCAGGCGATCGCGCTGCCGAACTTCGGGTCGATGAACGGACCGACGCAGCTGGAACGCGGCCGCGTGTCGGACGGGCTCGCCGACGGGCTGAAGGGCCGCGGGCACGACGTGCAGGTCGTCGAGATGAACTCGGGGCTGCAGGGGATCCAGCGGCTGAACGTGCAGGGGCAGACCGTGTGGTTCGGCGGCGCGGATCCGCGGCGGGAAGGGATTGCGATGGGGGATTGAGTGCGGCGGTCGACGGCGGCGCGTGTGTGTGCGTGTCGCCCGCGTTGCCAGCTTGACGTCAGCCCCGCCCCTTCCACGGCACGATCCGCCGCTCGACCCACCGCATCGCGAGATCGAACAGCCATGCGATCGCGCCGATGATCAGGATCCCCATCACGACGATGTCCGTACGCAGGAAGCTCGATGCGTTGAGCACCATCTGCCCGAGCCCGGCCGTCGCGGCGACCATCTCGGCCGCGACGAGCGTCGTCCAGCCGAACCCGATCGCAATCCGCAGGCCCGTGAGGATCTCCGGCAGCGCGGCCGGCAACACCACGTGGCGCACGATCTGCGCGAAGCTGCCGCCGAGCGAATACGCGGCGTTGATCTGCTCGACCGTCGCCGCGCGCACACCGGCGCGGGCTGCCATCGCAATCGGCGCGAAGCACGCGAGGAAGATCACGACGAGCTTCGCCGTCTCGTCGATGCCGAACCAGATCACGACGAGCGGCAGGTACGCGAGCGGCGGCAGCGGCCGGTAGAACTCCAGCAGCGGATCGAGCACGCCGCGCGCGACGCGGCTCACGCCCATCAGGATGCCGGCCGGCACGCCGATCGCGGTTGCCAGCAGGAATGCGCCGAACACGCGCGCGGCACTCCACAACAGATGTTCGGATAGCGGCAGGCCGCCCTGGATCCGGCCGTGCCATGCATCGACGAACGCCGCCCACACGGCTTCCGGTGCGGGCAGGAACAGCGGCGGCAGCCATTGCCGGTGCGTCGCGACCCACCACAGCACGGCCAGCGCCGCGACCGTCGCCGCGCTCAGCCCCGCCGTCTTCCCTTCCCCCGGCAGCCGGTAGCGGCGCGACGACGGCGCACGACGCGCCGCCTGAGGCCGCGTGCGCTCACCCTGTTCGAAACCTGCGGCCGCGCGATCGGCCGTCCACGAATCCTGCGTGCTCATGCTGTCCTGCCTGTGCAAAGTACTGTTCCGGCCGCGCCCGACGGCCACGCCGTGCCGCGCGAGTTCGCTCATCACGCGGGCTCCGCAACCGCCTCGTCGCGATGCAGGTACGCGATCAACCGCTCGCGCCACGCGATGAAGTCCGGTGACGATTTCACTGCACGCGCATCGCGCGATTCGACGTAGCGGCGCGCGAACGGCAACTCGAACGTTTCCGCAATGCGGCCGGGGCCCGGCGTCATCACGACGAGGCGTGTCGCGAGGAACAGCGCCTCCTCGACGTCGTGCGTGATGAAGAACACCGTCTTGCCGGTGCGCGCCCACACATCGAGCACGAGCGCCTGCATCGTGCCGCGCGTCATCGCATCGAGCGCGCCCATCGGTTCGTCCATCAGCAGCACGCGCGGATCGCTCGCGAGCGCGCGTGCAATGCCGACCCGCTGTTGCATCCCGCCCGAGAGCTCGTACACGCGTGCATGCGCCTGGTTTTCCAGCCCGACGAGCGCGAGCATCTCGCGTGCCCGTGCTTCGCGTTCGGCCTTCGACACGCGCGCGAAGCGCAGCCCGAGCGCGACGTTGTCGAGCACGTCGAGCCACGGCAGCAACGCGTATTTCTGGAACACGACGCCGCGATCGGCGCCGGGGCCCGTGACCGGCACGCCGTCGACGCGCACGTCGCCCGTCGTCGGCGCGACGAATCCGGCCATGCAGTTCAGGAGCGTCGTCTTTCCGCAGCCGGACGCGCCGAGCGCGACGACGAACTCACCGGCATCGATGCGCAAGTCGACGCGCGCGAGCGCCTGCGTCGTCGGCCGGCCGCGCTCGCCCGGATAGTCGACCGATACCTGCCGGACTTCCAGCGTGCTCATGATCAGGACTCCGTGGTGATTGCCGCACTCAGCGCGCGGCCTTCTGCACGAACTGCGGATCGACGCCGGCCGAATAGTCGGCGAGCACCGTCTGGATCGTGCCCTGCGATTTGAGGAACGTGGCCGTGGCCGCGAGCGACTTCGCGGCGCCCGATTGCGCGCCGCCGCCGAGCCACGTCGGCGACGCCTGCTCGGCCGCCGTCGGGAATGCGTAGAGTGCGAGGCTGGCCGGCACGTCCTGCGCGTTCGCGCCCGACACCTTCGCGACCGCCGCGACCTGCGGCGAGCCGACCTTCCACGCGGCTGCATGCGCGCGGTAATCGGCATCGGCGGCCGCCAGCACCTTCACGAAACGCGTGACGAACTCGGGGTTCTCGCGCGCGAACTTGCGGCTCACGACGAAGCCGTCGAAGGTTGCCTTGCCACTTTCCTTCGCAACCTGGCCCGAGGTCGTGAGCACGGTGCCCGACTGCTTGACCTTCGCGAGCACCGGATCCCAGATATAGGTCGCGTCGATGTCGCCGCGCGCCCACGCCGCGGCGACTTCGGGCGGGCGCAAGTTCACGATCTTCACATCGTTCGGATTGACGCCCGCGGCCTGCAACGCGACGAGCGTATGGAAGTGCGACGTCGACACGAACGGCACGCCGATCTTCTTGCCCTTCAGCGATGCGAGGTTCGTGACGCCCGAGCCGTTGCGCGCGACGAGCGCCTCGGCGTCGTTGATGTTGTCGAGTACCCAGAAAAGCGAGATGTCGAGTCCCTGCGAGAGACCCGCCGCGATCGGGCTCGACCCGGCTTCGCCGAGCTGCACGGAGCCCGACGCAAGCGCGCGGATCACGTCGGCGCCGCTGTCGAGCTTGCGAAAGGTGACCTTGTAGCCGGTCGCCTTTTCGACTTCACCGCTCGCCTGCGCGTAGCGCCACGGCACGACCATGTCCTGGTACGCGATCACGACTTCGCGCGATTCGGCATGCGCCGCGCCGAGCGCGGCAAAGGCGGTCAGCGCGACGACGGCGCGGCGGATGAAGCTGAAACGGGACATGCGGCTCTCCTTCGGAATGCGGGCAATGCTGCGGGAGAGCCGACTATAGGAGCTTTGCGCACGGCGGGAGCGAACTTATCCTGCGAAGCTATCGATGCCGTTTCAGCTTTGCTTTCCACGTTCGACCGGATCGCGTGTCCGGTCGGGTGGCGATTGCCGTGCGGCAGCATGGATGACGGCCGCA
>NZ_CAJPHP010000025.1:0-116590 GCF_905339975.1 Burkholderia sp. BCC1999
TGCGTGCCTGTGCTGCGCGCGGCGCGGCGGCCGGCGCGGCCGGCTGGATCCAGGCAGATTCGTTGCGGTAAGTCATGTTTCCTCCGTGATTCCGTATTCGGTTGTGCGCGCGCTTAAACGTGCAGCAGCAGATGGCGGCGTTCCCACGAGCTGATCACGCGGAAGAACGCTTCGTATTCGGTTTCCTTCAACGCGAAATACGCCTTCAGGAACTTGTGGCCGAGGATCTCGCCGAGCGGTTCGCACGCGGCCATCAGCGTCAGCCCTTCCTCGAGGTTGCGCGGCAACTGGTACGGCAGGTCGTAGCCGTCGCTGACGAGCGGCTCGGTCGGCTCCAGGCGCTGCGTCATACCGAGGTAGCCGGCCGCGAGCGTCGCGGCAAGCGCGAGGTACGGGTTGCAGTCGACGCCCGGGATGCGGTTCTCGATGCGGCGTGCCGACGGGCCCGAGTGCGGGATGCGGAAGCCGACCGTGCGGTTGTCGTAGCCCCACTGCACGTTGATCGGCGCCGCCATGAAGCGCGACAGCCGGCGGTACGAGTTGATGTACGGCGCGAAGATCGGCATCAGCGCCGGCGTGTACTTCTGCAGCCCCGCGAGGTAGTTGTAGAACATCGACGTCGCGCCGCCGGTTTCCTGCGACGTGAACAGGTTCTGGCCCGTCTCCTCGTCGACGATGCTCTGGTGCACGTGCATCGCCGAACCCGGTTCGTCTTCCATCGGCTTGGCCATGAACGTCGCGTACATGTTGTGACGCAGCGCGGCCTCGCGCACCGTGCGCTTGAACAGGAACACCTGGTCGGCCAGCGACAGCGCGTCGCCGTGCATGAAGTTGATCTCCATCTGCGCGGCGCCGACTTCGTGGATCAGCGTGTCGATGTCGAGGTTCTGTGCTTCGCAGTACTCGTAGATGTCCTCGAACAGCGGGTCGAACTCGTTGACGGCCTCGATCGAATACGACTGGCGGCCCGTTTCGGGGCGGCCCGTGCGGCCGACCGGCGGACGCAGCGGCAGGTCCGGGTCCTTGTTCATGTCGACGAGGTAGAACTCGAGTTCCGGCGCGACGACCGGCTTCCAGCCCTTCGCCTTGTACAGGTCGAGCACGCGGCGCAGCACGTAGCGCGGCGAGATCTCGACCGGCGAGCCGTCGAAGTGCACGCAGTCGTGAATCACCTGGGCGGTCGGGTCGATGGCCCACGGGATCAGGCGGATCGTCGATTCGTCGGGCACGCACACCATGTCGGGGTCGGTCACGCCGGTGAGCGAGCCGTCTTCCGGATATTCGCCGGTGACGGTCTGCACCATCACGGCTTGCGGCAGGCGCATCGATTCGCCGGAGGTGAATTTGTTGCGCGGCGTGATCTTGCCGCGCGCGATGCCGGCCATGTCGGGAATGATCGCCTCGACTTCGGTGATCCGGTGTTGTTTCAGAAAGCTTTCGATGTCTTGCATGTCTGTTCTCGTTGGTTTGGGTCGGCGCGCTCAGGCGAGCGCGGCGGCGGCCATGGCGCGCGTGCGGGCAGTGCGGCGGGCGCGGCAGGCCTCGCCGAAGGCGCGGAAGATCGCGCTCGACAGCGGGTCCTGCGCATGGCGCCATTCGGGGTGCCACTGCACGGCGAGTGCGAAAGCCGGTGCGTCGACGACGCTCACGGCCTCGATCAGGCCGTCCGGTGCGACGGCTTCGACGGCGAGGCCGGAGCCGAGCTGCGCGATGCCCTGTTTGTGCAGCGAGTTCACGAGCACTTCGTCGCGGCCGCCGGCGAGTGCGTGCAGCTTGCCGCCGGGCGTCAGGCGCACGACGTGCGCGGGGCCGTATTGCGTGTCCATCGGCGCATCGTCGTCCTCGCGGTGATCGGCGAGGCCCGGCACTTCATGCACGCGCTGGTGCAGCGTGCCGCCGCAGACGACGTTCAGCTCCTGGAAGCCGCGGCAGACGGCGAGCACGGGCACGCCCGCGGCGATCGCCGCGCGCAGCAGCGGCAACGTCGTCGCATCGCGTGCCGGGTCGTGCTTCGTGCCGGGCGCGCTCGGTTCGCCGCCATACAGGTGCGGCTCGACGTTCGAGTAGCTGCCGGTAAACAGCAGCCCGTCGACCGTGGCGAGCACGTCGTCGACCGACTGGCGCTCGCCGAGCGCGGGCAGCACCATCGCGAACGCGTGCGCGCCGTCGACGATCGCGGCGACGTATTTGTCGCCGATCGTGTGCGACGCGTGTGCGCCGATTTGCGTGAGGTCGGCGGTGAGGCCGACGAGGGGTTTCCTTTCCATGACGTCAATCAGTTATCCGGAGGGTTGTTGCGTGCCTCTCGCCGGACGGCGCGAAACGCAGGCGTGCAACAGCCCCGCAGCCTGGCGCAAAGCGCAAGGCCGCTGGTGAATGGGCGCAACGGGATGGCGTGGCGATCCGCGCTGCGCGCGACGATCAGGCCGTCGTTCGTTTCATTGCGACACGCGACGCGGCAACGAATGCGCGAACGCGTTCCGTCACCGCACGGACCATGCGGTTGGCGAATCGGCAGACGAAACGAACGACGTTAAGAAAGGAGAGGCGCTACGGCAGCAGCGACGCCACTTCGTCGGTATCGACGGCGACGAATGCGCGTGCGGAAACGGCGTTGTGGCGCCGAACGGAACGACGGGACAGGATGGTGTAGATCGACAGATGCTGCAGGCGAGGACTATGCCAGCCGCAACTGCCATCGGAAGGGGATGCCGCGCAGCGCGAACTTCGCGCCACGCTTCGATCCCACCTCACCAGAGGGCCACGGACTCTCACGATTACACTCGACTGGGTTGTTGAAAGTATTGAACACCCGATCTTCTCGACGCGCTGGGCGTTTAAAATAATCAAGGCGCCGGTTATGCGTCATTTACATTGATGGGCATCAATTTTTGCGTTGCAGTAACGCTTTTTGCTGCCTGTGAAAACTAAATGACGCTGACCTGAGAGCCAGCATATACGAGCCAAAAACGGCGTCAAATGTTTTTTAACGGTCCTGCATCAGGGGTTTCCCGAGCAGTGCGAACAAAAGATTCGCAAACGGAATAGTCGGCGAGGTGTTCATTATTTCGAACGCCTTTCAGGGTTTTCCCCGCTGATCTGCGGCATAAAGTGATTAGAATATTCAACGGCTGTCCACTGCGTCGTTTCACTTTGTCACCGCACTTATCGTGTCCGAAACCGAATCGATGTCCACCGAAGTCGCCGAGCGCCTGCGCTTCGTGCGCAACAAGCATGGCCTGTCGCAGCGCGAACTCGCGAAGCGGGCCGGCGTGACCAACGGCACGATCTCGCTGATCGAGCAGGGCCGCGTGAGCCCGTCGGTCGGCTCGCTGAAGAAGCTGCTCGAATGCATACCGATGAGTCTTGCGGAGTTCTTCACGTTCGAGCTCGTCGAGTCACGCTCGGTCGTCTCGCGTCGTGACGAGATGCCGAACCTCGGCAACGACACGCTCGCGTTTCATCTGGTGGGCGCGAGCGTGAAGGACCGCAACATGTGCATCCTGCGCGAGGTCTATCAGCCACACGCCGACACGGGGCCCGAGATGCTCGTGCACGCGGGGCACGAGGGCGGTGTCGTCGTGTCGGGCCGGCTCGAGCTGACCGTCGACGGCGCGACGTGGCTGCTCGACCCCGGAGACGGCTACTACTTCGAAAGCCGTTTGCCGCACCGTTTTCGCAATCCCAGCGCGGAACTGATCTGCGAGGTCGTCTCGGCCAATTCGCCGGCGACCTTCTGACCGCGCGTCACCCCATTCGCTGACGGCCGGCCGCGCGCCAGGCACGCGGCGTGCCGCATCGCGAATGTCACAACATTGAGGCATCCTGATGAACAAGTTGACTTTGGCTGACTGGCAGGACAAGGCGGCGTCGCTCAAGATCGATGGGCGCGCATTCATCGACGGCGCGTCGCGCGACGCGCATGGCGGCAAGACGTTCGACTGCGTGAGCCCGATCGACGGCCGCGTACTGGCGAAGGTCGCCGAGTGCGGCGAAGCCGACGTGAACGCAGCCGTCGCGGCTGCACGCCGCGCGTTCGACGCGGGCGTATGGGCCGGCCTGAACCCGCGCGCGCGCAAGGCCGTGCTGCTGCGCTGGGCCGCGCTGATGCGCGAGCATCTCGACGAACTGTCGTTGCTCGAGACGCTCGATGCGGGCAAGCCGATCGGCGACACGACGACGGTCGACGTGCCGGGCGCCGCGTACTGCGTCGAATGGTTCGCGGAAGCGATCGACAAGGTCGGCGGCGAGGTCGCGCCGGCCGATCATCATCTGGTCGGGCTCGTCACGCGCGAGCCGGTCGGCGTGGTCGCGGCCGTCGTGCCGTGGAACTTCCCGATCCTGATGGCCGCGTGGAAATTCGGCCCGGCGCTCGCGGCCGGCAACAGCGTCGTGCTGAAGCCGTCGGAGAAATCGCCGCTGACCGCGATCCGCGTCGCGCAGCTCGCGTTCGAAGCCGGCATCCCGGCCGGCGTGTTCAACGTCGTACCAGGCGCGGGCGAACCGGGCAAGCTGCTCGCGCTGCATCGCGACGTGGACTGCATCGCGTTCACGGGCTCGACGGCCGTCGGCAAACTGATCATGCAGTACGCCGCGCAGTCGAACCTGAAGCGCGCGTGGCTCGAACTCGGCGGCAAGTCGCCGAACATCGTGCTGCCCGATTGCCCCGATCTCGACCGTGCCGCGCAAACGGCGGCCGGCGCGATCTTCTACAACATGGGCGAGATGTGCACGGCCGGTTCGCGGCTGCTCGTGCATCGCGACATCAAGGACGCATTCATCGAGAAGCTCGTGGCGGCCGCGCGTGCGTACGTGCCGGGCAATCCGCTCGATCCGTCGGTGTCGATGGGCGCGATCGTCGACGGCGTCCAGCTCGAGCGCGTGCTCGGTTATATCGAGGCGGGGCGCAGGGAAGGCAGGCTCGTCACGGGCGGTGCGCGCGTGAAGGAGGAGACGGGCGGCTTCTACGTCGAGCCGACGGTGTTCGAGGTGAAACCCGATGCGAAGATCGCGCGCGAGGAGATCTTCGGGCCCGTGCTGTCGGTGATCGTGTTCGACGATGTCGACGAAGCGGTGCGGATCGCGAACGACACCGAATACGGGTTGGCCGCGGCCGTGTGGACGTCGAACCTGACGACCGCGCACGACGTGTCGCGCCGGTTGCGCGCGGGTACCGTGTGGGTGAACTGCTACGACGAGGGGGGCGACATGAACTTCCCGTTCGGCGGCTACAAGCAGTCGGGCAACGGCCGCGACAAGTCGCTGCACGCGCTCGAGAAATACACCGAGCTGAAGTCGACGCTGATCCGGCTGCGCTGACGCGCGGCCATGCACGGGCGCATCGCCGTTCGGCGGTGCGCCTGCCATCCCGGGCGCGCGTCAGGCGGTGCGCAGCGCGGGGTGGAAGCCGGCGGCTTCGATGATCGACTGCACGCGTTCGGCGCCTTGCGCCGATTCGACCTTGACGATCTTCGCCGCGACGTCGATGTCGAGCTTCGCGGCGGGATCGGCAGCCGTCACCGCGCGCGTGATTGCATTGGCGCAGCCGCCGCAGGTCATGTCCTGGACTTCGAATTCCATCGTGTTCTCCTGAGTTGACGATTGACGAACACCGTCAGCATGAAGTTTGCCATGGTGGGAAGGTCAAGCGTTGTGTGCAGGATACCGCGCGGCCGATGACGCGTCCGGCCGTGGTCGGACGAATCGGTGCGCCGTCGCGCATGCGGTCGGTGTTTGGCCCGATTGACCGTTGCCGTGCGGCGTCGCGCATCGGGAAAAGCCTTTCGGGACAACGTGCCGCGAAACGATGTGAAAGACTATTTCCATGGTGGCAACACGGGCATTCGATGTGGAAATGCGAATCGCTCTTACTATCGATTCCCCTCAAGATCCGTTCTCCGTTTCCGACCATGAATCGTTTTGCTTTCGGCTTCGCGCTGGCCCTGCTGGGCGCATCGGCAACGTCCGCATTCGCTGCCGACGACGTCGTCAACCTGACCCTGAAGGACCACAAGTTTTCGCCCGATGGCGTGACGATTCCCGCCGGCAAGAAGGTGAAATTCGTCGTGAAGAACCTCGACGCGACGCCCGCGGAATTCGAGAGCGACGACTTCAAGGCGGAGAAGGTCATTCCCGCCGGCAAGTCGGTCGAGATCCTGATCGGGCCGCTGAAGGCCGGGACCTACGAGTTCCACGACGAGTATCACGAAGCGCAGTCGAAGACGCACCTGACCGTCAAGTAAGCGGATACCGACATGCTGTCGACTGCCCTGATCGTTTTTCGTGAAGTGCTCGAGGCCGCGCTGGTGGTCTCGATCGTGATGGCCGCCACGAAGGGCGTGCCGCGACGCGGCTGGTGGGTGAGCGGCGGGCTGCTCGGCGGCGTGATCGGCGCCGGCCTGATCGCGGCGTTCGCCGACGTGATCTCGCAGTGGGCGTCCGGCATGGGGCAGGAAGTCTTCAACGCGGGCGTGATGTTCGTCGCGACGCTGATGCTCGCGTGGCACTGCATCTGGATGAGCCGGCACGGCCGCGAGATGGCGCTGCACATGGGCGAAGTCGGCCGGGCCGTTGCGGCCGGCAGCCGGCCGCTGACGGGCCTCGCCATCGTGGTCGGTGTCGCGGTGCTGCGCGAAGGCTCCGAGGCCGTGCTGTTCCTCTACGGGATCGCGGCCGGCGATCCGGGACAGACGCCGCAGATGATCGCCGGCGGGCTGCTTGGCGTGCTCGGCGGCGCCGGGCTCGGCTACGCGATGTATGCGGGCCTGCTGCAGATTCCGCTGAAGCGCCTGTTCTCCGTCACCAACGCGCTGATCGTGCTGCTCGCGGCAGGCATGGCGAGCCAGTGCGTCGGCTTCCTGCTGGCCGCGGGGCTCGTGCCGTCGTGGGGCGATGCGATCTGGGACACGTCGTGGCTGCTCAAGGAATCGAGCATCGTCGGCAAGGCACTGCATACGCTGATCGGCTATACCGCGCGTCCGGCGGGCATCCAGATCGCCGCGTATGTCGGGACGCTGGTGGCGATCGTCGGGCTGACGCGGCTCGTCGGCCGGCCGCAGGAGACGGTGAGGCCGCCACGGGCCACCGCCTGAATATCCGGGTTCGAATGCAAGAAGGGGCGTCGATGACGCCCCTTCTTGCATGTGCGATTCGCGATCGGTATGTGCGCGCTGGCGCGGCGGGATCAGCGGTGGTTATCGATCCAGGCGCGCGCCCATTCGAGCCCCGCATTGCGCGCGTCGTCTTCCGTATCGAATACGCCGAGCACACCGGACGCTTCGACGAGCCGGTTGTTCTGCGTGATCGTGCCGCTCGCCGCGAAGCGATCGGGCTGCATGATCTCGTCCTGCTGCAGGATCGCATGGCCCCAGATCTGGTAGCCGTGGTAGGTCTGCGCTTCCATTATCGAGTCACCTCCGCGGAACGGCCGTGCGTGCCGACCTGCAGCACGTTGCCGTCCGGCGTGTATTGACGCGGGATGTTGGAGAAGTTTAGCGCGTGCGTCTCGTCGGCGCCGGCAGGGTGCATCACCGTGAGGCGGCCCGGCGCAGGCTGCGCGACGGGGCGCGGTGCGGCCGGCGTTTCAGTCGCGGTTGCGGCCGGGTGATGCGAACCGGCTTTCACGGCTTGCGCGACACGGCGCTTGTGCGGCTTCGCGGCGGTTTTCGGCGTGACGCTCGCGTGTTTCTCCGCGCTCTTGCCGGTACGCGCATCGGCGCCCGTGCGCGCGGCCGGCATACGGGCGTCCGGCGTACGGGCATCCGGCGTACGGGCATCCGGCGTACGTGCCGCCGGATGTCGCGCCTCGGGCGGGTTCCAGACCTCGACGTAATGCTCGGCGGCCCAGCCCGTCGACGCGAACGTCAGCGCCAGCAAACCGCATCCAATCAGTCTTACCATTGTCTCTCCGTCTGTCTCAGCGGCGCGCCTGGCAGGCCGCGCCTGGCCGGCCGCGCCGATCGGCGGCCAGCCTTATTCCACCGTCACCGATTTCGCGAGGTTCCGCGGCTTGTCGACGTCGGTGCCGCGCGCGCATGCGGTGTGATACGCGAGCAGTTGCAGCGGCACGACGTGGAGGATCGGCGACAGTTGCCCGTAGTGCTCCGGCATCCGGATCACGTGAAGGCCGTCGTCGTTGACGATCTGCGTATCGGCATCGGCGAACACGTACAGCTCGCCGCCGCGCGCACGCACTTCCTGCATGTTCGACTTCAGCTTCTCGAGCAGCGTGTCGTTCGGCGCGACCGTGACGACCGGCATCGCTTCCGTGACGAGCGCGAGCGGCCCGTGCTTCAGTTCGCCGGCCGGATAGGCCTCGGCGTGGATGTACGAGATTTCCTTCAGCTTCAGCGCGCCTTCCAGCGCGATCGGGTAGTGCAGCCCGCGGCCGAGGAACAGCGCGTTTTCCTTGCGCGCGAATTCTTCCGACCACGCGATGATCTGCGGCTCGAGCGCAAGCACGCTGTTCAACGCGGCCGGCAGGTGGCGCAGCTGCTTCAGGAATTCGGCTTCCTGCGCGGCGTCGACGTGCCCGCGCAGCTTGCCGAGCGTCGCGGCCAGCACGAACAGCGCGACGAGCTGGGTCGTGAACGCCTTCGTCGACGCGACGCCGATCTCGGTGCCCGCATGCGTCAGGAACTGCATTTCGGTCAGGCGCACCATCGCGCTCGTCGCGACGTTGCAGACCGCGAGCGTATGCGCGTGGCCGAGCGACTGCGCATGCTTGAGCGCCGCGAGCGTATCGGCCGTCTCGCCCGACTGCGAGATCACGAGCACGAGCTGGCGCGGGTTCGGCACCGATTCGCGGTAGCGGTACTCGCTCGC
The DNA here is from genome assembly GCF_905339975.1 of Burkholderia sp. BCC1999. Lineage (NCBI taxonomy): Bacteria > Pseudomonadati > Pseudomonadota > Betaproteobacteria > Burkholderiales > Burkholderiaceae > Burkholderia > Burkholderia sp. BCC1999. The sequence goes on from NZ_CAJPHP010000025.1 coordinate 8,824, forward strand.
GATCTCGACCTGGGTCGGGATCTTCGCGATCGATTCGAGCCAGTACTTCGCCGTGAGGCCCGAGTAGTAGCTCGTGCCGCACGCGAGGATCAGCAGGCTGTCGATCTCCGCGAACGCGGCGGGCGCGGCGTCGCCGAACAGCGTCGCGTCGAAGGCTTCCGTCTGCGGCACGGTATCGCTGATCGCGCGCGGCTGTTCGAAGATTTCCTTCTGCATGAAGTGGCGATACGGGCCGAGCTCGACCGCGCCGCCGTATGCGCTGACGACGCGGATCTCGCGCTGCACGGTGGCGCCGTGGCGATCGACGATCTTCACGCCGTCGAGCGACAGTTCGCACATGTCGCCTTCCTCGAGGAACGTGAAGCGGTCGGTGCTGCCCGCGAGCGCGAGCGCGTCGGACGCGAGGAAGTTCTCGCCGTCGCCATGACCGACGACGAGCGGCGAACCCTGGCGCGCGCCGACGACGGTGTGCGGCTGGTCCTTGTGCGTGACCGCGATCGCATACGCGCCATGCAACTGCTGCACGGCTTCGCGCACGGCGTCGAACAGGTTGCCGCGATACAGGCTGTGCACGAGGTGGGCAATCACCTCGGTGTCGGTCTGCGACACGAATTCGTAGCCCTTCGCGCGCAGCGCTTCGCGCAGCGTCTCGAAGTTCTCGATGATGCCGTTATGGACGAGCGCGAGCGCGTTCGACGAGAAGATCGGGTGCGCGTTATGCGTGACGGGCGCGCCGTGCGTGGCCCAGCGCGTGTGCGCGATGCCCGTCGTGCCTTCGAGGTGCGACTCGCGCACCTGCGTGTCGAGATCGGCGACGCGCGCGACGCTGCGCGCGCGCTTCGGTGCGCCCGGCTCGAGCACGGCGACGCCGCACGAGTCGTAGCCACGGTATTCGAGGCGCCGCAATCCTTCGATCAGCACCGGAACGATATTACGCTGCGCAACTGCGCCGACAATGCCGCACATGAATGGTCAATCCTGTAAGTCGACGCGGGCGCCGCCGGGGCGCCCGCAAAAGGTTCAGCTCTTCTTCTTGACCGGGCGAACGTAGCCGCTCTTTGCGGTCTGGGTCTTCTCGTTCAAGGCGAGCATGCCGTCGGCGACGTCCTTCCAGACCGTCGTGCCGGCGGCGATCGTCACGCCGCGGCCGACGCGTACGGGCGCGACGAGCTGCGTGTCGGAGCCGACGAACACGTCGTCCTCGATCACGGTGCGGAACTTGTTCGCGCCGTCGTAGTTGCAGGTGATCGTGCCGGCGCCGATGTTCACGCGCGCGCCGATGTCGGCGTCGCCGATGTACGTGAGGTGGTTCGCCTTCGAGCCGTGGCCGATCACCGCGTTCTTCACCTCGACGAAGTTGCCGACGTGCGCTTCGTCCGCGAGCTGCGCGCCGGGGCGCAGCCGCGCGTACGGGCCGATCACGGTGTGCGCGCCGAGCTCGGCGCCGTCGATGTGCGTGAACGCGTCGATGCGCGTGCCCGCGCCGACCGACGCGTTGCGGATCACGCAGTTCGCGCCGATCGTCACGTTGTCGGCGAGCGTCACGTTGCCTTCGAACACGCAGTTCACGTCGATCGACACGTCGCGGCCGCAGCGCAGCGTGCCGCGCACGTCGAGGCGCGCCGGATCGGCGAGCGTGACGCCGTCGACGAGCAGCGCGTCGGCGATATTGCGCTGGTGGATGCGCTCGAGTTCGGCGAGCTGCGCCTTGCTGTTCACGCCGAGCGTTTCCCATTCCTCGTCGGGCTGCGCGGTGACGACCTCGAAACCGGCCTCGATCGCGAGTTCGACGACGTCGGTCAGGTAGTACTCGCCCTGCGCGTTCTCGTTCTTCAGCGCGCCGAGCCACATCGACAGCTGGGCCGTCGGCGTGACGATGATGCCCGTGTTGATCTCGGCGATCTTCAGCTCGTCCGGCGATGCATCCTTTTGCTCGACGATGCGCGTGACGAAGCCCGATGCATCGCGCACGATGCGACCGTAGCCGGTCGGATCGTCGAGCGTGACGGTCAGAATCCCGTAGCGGCCCTCGCGCGCGGCATCGACGAGACGCTGCAGCGTCGACGCGCGGGTGAGCGGCACGTCGCCGTACAGCACGAGCGTCGGTTGCGCGGGATCGAGGAGCGGCAGCGCCTGGCGCACCGCGTGGCCGGTGCCGAGCTGCTCGGCCTGTACCGCGAACTGGACATCGGGCGCGGCGACGGCGGCCTCGACCTGCTCGGCGCCGTGACCGACGACGACGACCAGCCGGGACGGCTGCAGCGTGCGCGCGGTGTCGATGACGTGGGAGAGGAGCGGCCTGCCGGCCAGGGGGTGAAGCACTTTCGGCAGCGCGGAACGCATGCGCTTGCCGGTGCCTGCCGCCAAAATCACGATATTCATGGCGCCAGCTTGTCAGAGGAGTTCGAAGCCGTCCATTTTAGCATGCGGCCCCCGTCGTTCCGGGCCTGCTGCGGCGCGGCAGCAACGCCGGAACGGGCGGCTGGCGCGCCGTTCCGGCGGGGTTCGGGCCCTGCTTACAGGTCGTCGAACTGGACGATCGAGATCGGTTGGGCGCCGCCCGGCGCGGCGGTGTCGTCGCCCGATGCGCACGGTTCCTCGTCGAACGCGATGTCGCCTTGCGGATCGGCTTCGCCCGTCGCGCGCAGCGACTGGAACGGGTACAGCGTGGTGTCCATCAGGTGCGACGGAACGACCTTCGCGAGCGCGTTGAACATGTTCTCGACGCGGCCCGGGAAGCGCTTGTCCCAGTCGCGGATCAGCGCCTTCATTTCCGCACGCTTCAGGTTCGGCTGGCTGCCGCACAGGTTGCACGGGATGATCGGGAATTCGCGCAGCTCCGCGTATTTCTCGAGGTCGGTTTCCTTTACGTACGCGAGCGGGCGGATCACGATGTTCTTGCCGTCGTCCGACTGCAGCTTCGGCGGCATGCCCTTCAGCTTGCCGCCGTAGAACATGTTGAGCAGCAGCGTCTGCACGATGTCGTCGCGGTGGTGGCCGAGCGCGATCTTGGTCGCGCCGAGCTCGCCAGCCACGCGGTACAGGATCCCGCGGCGCAGCCGCGAGCACAGCGAGCAGGTCGTCTTGCCTTCGGGCACGAGCCGCTTGACGATGCTGTAGGTGTCCTGGTTCTCGATGTGGAACGGCACGCCGACCTGCTTCAGGTACTCGGGCAGCACGTGCTCGGGGAAGCCCGGCTGCTTCTGGTCGAGGTTCACCGCGACGATGTCGAAATCGATCGGCGCGCGCTCGCGCAGGCGCAGCAGCACGTCGAGCATCGCGTAGCTGTCCTTGCCGCCCGACAGGCACACCATCACCTTGTCGCCCTGCTCGATCATGTTGTAGTCGCCGATCGCCTGGCCGACCTGGCGCACGATCCGCTTGTACAGCTTGTTGTTCTCGTACGCTTCCTTCTGCTCGCGGCGCGTCAGCGCCTGGCGGCCGGCCGGGGCGGCGTCGTCGAGGGTGGCGGCATCGGCCGCCGTGTCATTCATGTGGGGGGCGTTCATGCGCGCTCCTCGTCCTTGATGCGAAAGACTTCGACGCCGACGGCGTCGCAGTCCGGATAGGCGTCCGGTTTCTCGGTACAGACGCGTACCGCGCGCACGGCAGCGTGCGCCAGCAGGTGCGCGGCGATCGCGTCGCACAGCGTTTCCTGCAGATGGATGTGGCCGCGCGCCACGCACTGCGCGACGCTCTGCTTCATCAGGTCGTAGTCGACGACTTCATGCAGCCGGTCGTCGACGGGGGTGGACAGCGCGAGCGGCACGAACAGGTCGACGTTGATGACGACGCGCTGCTCGCCGCGCTTCTCGTGTTCGAAGGCCCCGATGTTGATGTGCACCTCGTAGTCGCGCAGGTAGAGCCTGCGGCAATCCGCGAGGCGGGGGTGCAGGAGAGCGGAAAACATGGTCGTCCCAGTCAAATTGGCGTGCGCGCACGCAAAGCGGCGCGGGCGGCGGCAGTCAGGCCGCGCGATCCGCGCAGTTCATTCATTCGGGCCGGCGGCGGGCGGCACGAGGTGCTCGCCGCCGTCGACGGTCAGCGTCGCGCCCGTGACGCCGGGCGCGCTCGCGAGATAGCAGGCGGCCGCCGCGATGTCGTCCGCGTGCGGCGCGTGGCCGCGCACGAGCGCCGCGACCCGCACCTTGGGCGCAAGCGCCACCGCCAGCGCGGACGTCGCGCGGTTCAGCGCGGCCTGCATCAGCGCGTGAGACAGCTGCGCCGGTGCCGGGTGAAACAGGGCCTGATCCAGCACGTGGATCGCGCACGCGCGCAGCGCTTCACGCTCGCGCGCGGCGTCGGGTGTTGCATCGGCGAGCGCGCGGGCCAGTGCGAGCGGCGCCGTCACGTTGCGCGCGAGTGCGCCGGCGAGCGACGCGGCGTCCACCGTCTGCGCGTCGTCGTTGCCTGCGCTGGCGCTGACGAACACCGCGCACGCGGGCCGGCCCAGCGCTTCGCCGCACGCGGCGACGAGCGCGGCCGCGTCGGCTTCAAGGGCCAGATCGGCGTCGAGCACGGCCGCGCGGCGGCCGAGCGCCGCGACTTCGGCGACGAGCGCATCGGCGGCCGCGCGCGGCGCGCCTTGGCTGCGCTGCAGCGCGACGTCCCAGCCGCGACGAGCGAAACCGGTCGCGAGCGCACGGCCGATCGACGCGGCGTCGGCCGCGCTGCCCAGGGCGCCCGTGACGAGCACCACGCGCGGGGTCGACGTATCGGCTGAAACGGTCATTTACAATGCCGGGATGAACCCGAAAGCTCACGAACCCGCTAGTTTACCTGCTCCCGGCCCTGACGCGCTCGCGCAGTCCGAAACCCTTGCCGCGCAACTGCGCGACGAGATCGCGGCGGCCGGCGGCTGGCTGCCGTTCGACCGCTTCATGGAGCGCGCGCTGTATGCGCCGGGCCTCGGCTATTACAGCGGCGGCGCACGCAAGTTCGGGCGCCGCGCCGACGACGGCAGCGACTTCGTCACCGCGCCCGAGCTGTCGCCGTTGTTCGCGCAGACGCTCGCGCAACCGGTCGCGGAAGCGCTCGCGGCGAGCGATACGCGCCGCGTGATGGAATTCGGCGCCGGCACGGGCAAGCTCGCGGCCGGGCTGCTCGCCGCGCTCGACGCGCAGGGCGTCGAACTCGACGAATACCTGATCGTCGACCTGTCCGGCGAGCTGCGCGAACGGCAGCGCGACACGATCGAGGCCGCCGCGCCGGCGCTGGCCGCGAAGGTGCGCTGGCTCGACGCGCTGCCCGAACGGTTCGACGGCGTCGTGGTCGGCAACGAGGTGCTCGATGCGATGCCCGTGCGGCTGTTCGCGAAGGCGGGCGGCGCATGGCAAGAGCGTGGTGTCGCGCTCGACGCGCGCCAGGCGTTCGTGTTCGAGGACCGACCCGCCGCGCCGGCCGGCCTGCCGCCGGTGCTCGCGGGTCTCGACGATGCGCACGACGGTTACGTGACCGAGACGCACGAGGCCGCGCTGGCGTTCACGCGCACCGTCTGCACGATGCTCGGGCGCGGCGCGGTGCTGCTGGTCGACTACGGCTTTCCGGCGCACGAGTACTACCATCCGCAGCGCGATCGCGGCACGCTGATGTGCCACTACCGCCACCATGCTCACGACGACCCGTTCCTGTACCCGGGGCTGCAGGACATCACCGCGCACGTCGAATTCACCGGCATCTACGACGCGGCTGTCGCGACCGGCGCCGACCTGCTCGGCTACACGTCGCAGGCGCGCTTCCTGCTGAACGCGGGCATCACCGACGCGCTGGCCGCGATCGATCCGTCCGACATCCACGCGTTCCTGCCGGCCGCGAACGCGGTGCAGAAGCTGATCTCGGAAGCCGAGATGGGCGAACTGTTCAAGGTGATCGCGTTCTCGCGCGGCATCGACGGCACGCTCGACGCGTTTGCGCGCGGCGACCGCTCGCACGTACTCTGACGGGAGCCCCGCATGCTGCGCTGGCTGTTGACGACGTTCATCGCGGTGATGATCCTGACGCGCTGCTGGCCGTGGCTCGGCAAGCTCGGCATCGGGCGGATGCCGGGCGACGTCACGCTGACGCTCGGCGGGCGGCGCTACCCGTTCCCGTTCATGTCGACGCTGGTGCTGACGATGCTGCTATCGATGGTGGCGCGGCTGCTCTGAGCCGCGCCGAAAGGGGGGCGCGTTACAGCTCGATCTCGCCGAGGATCCGGTGCGCGAGCGCCTTCGCCTCGTCGAACGCCTCTTCCTCGCTGGGGCTCGTCGAGTGGACGTCGTAACGCGTGTTCTCGGTGTCGTCCCCGTCGTCGCGCGCGAGGATCACGTAACCCTGGAACTGCCCGTTGCCCGCATGCTGGGTATGCGCCTTGGCCGTGTAGATGCCTTTCGTGAACGTGTTCGTGTCCATCGTGCTCTCCCGCAAAAGGACACTTCATCGTAGCACTGCGGCGCAACATGTACAGCGTCGCTTATCGGTGACCGAACAGTGTCCGGCCATCGTCTTTCCCTCAGCGTTCGATCAGCGCGACGACCTCGTCGAGCGTCGGCGCATGCGCGCCCGTATGCCGGCACGCGGCGGCGCCGGCCGCCAGCGCGAACACGAGATGCTCGCGCCACGTGCGCTGCGGCGCGGCCATCAGGCTGAACAGCATGCCGCCGATCGACGCATCGCCCGCGCCGACGGTGTCGGCCACCTCGACGCGCGGCGGGCTGGCCTCGTGCACGTCGCCGTCCGCGTAGAGCGTCGCGGCCTGCGCGCCGCGCGTGACGAGCACGGCCGCGCGCGGGTTCAGCGCACGCACCGCCGCGATCGCGTCGGGACCGTCGCCGCCGAACAGGTGCCGCAGGTCTTCGTCGGACACCTTGATCAGGTCGGCGAGCGCCGCCATTTTCTCCAGCGTCGGCCGGTACGCGGCCGTCATCAGGTTCCGCACGTTCGGATCGAAGCTGATCTTCACGCCGCGCGCGTGCAGGTCGGCCGCGAGCGCGGCCAGCGTGCCCGCGAGCGGCTCGCGCACGAGGCTGATGCAGCCGAAATGCGCCCATTTCACGTGGCCGGTCCAGCCGGCCGGCAGCCGCGCGGGATCGAACGCGAGATCGGCGCTCGCTTCGCCGATGAAGAAGTATGCGGGCGGGCGCGTCTCGTGGACGATCGCGAGCAGCGGCGGCCGTGCGACGCGCTGCAGGAAACGCAGGTCGAGCCCGGCTGCTTCGCTCGTGCGCCACAGTTCGTCGGAGAAGCAGTCTTCGCCGATCGAACCCGCGAGCGCGCTCGGCACGCCGAGCCGCGCGACCGCGCGCGCGACGTTCCAGCCGGCGCCGCCCGGCACCGAGGTCCATTGCGCATCGCCCGCGCGCACCATGTCGGTCAGAATGTCGCCCGCCGACACGAAAGCCGGAAACGTGCCGCCGCTCATTGCGTCGGCTCGCTACGTGCGGTGCGCGCGAGGGTCGCGAGCACGTCGTAGCACGCGCCCATCGTGTGATAGTCGGTCTTGCCGGCCGGGCTCTTCTCGTCGCTGTACTTGCGGTTGTCGCAGGTGAGTATCCGGTACCACGCGCCGTAGCGGTGATCGACGAAATGCGCCCAGCTGTAGCGCCAGATCTCGTCGTACCAGTCCCAGAAGCGCTCGCTGCCGGTGCGCGCGCCGAGCATCGCGGCCGCCGCGAAGGTTTCCGCCTGCACCCAGAAGTACTTGTTGTGGTCGCAGATCGTGAAGTCGGGGCCGAAGCCGTAGTACAGGCCGCCGTGATCGGCGTCCCATGCATGCGTGAGCGCCGCGTCGAACAGCTCGGCCGCGCGCGGCACGAGCCAGTCGAGCGGGCGGTGCCGCTCGAGGATCAGCAGCAGCTTCGCCCATTCGGTCTGGTGCCCGGGCTGGAAGCCCCACGGGCGAAAGATGTTCGAGCTGTCTTCCTTGTTGTAGTCCCAGTCGACCGACCAGTCCGCATGGTAGTGCTCCCACACGAGCCCGCCCGACAGCGCGGCCTGGCGCTGCGTGACGTGGGACGCGAGCTTTTCCGCGCGATCGAGGTACGTCAGGTGGCCGGTCGCCTCGTAGGCGGCGAGCAGCGCCTCGGTCATGTGCATGTTCGCGTTCTGGCCGCGGTACGACGACACGATCCAGTTCGGCGTCGCGTCGTCCGCATACAGGCCTGCGGCCGCATCCCAGAAGCGGTGCTCGGCCAGCTCGTAGGTCGCCGCGATCAGCGGACGTGCCTCGTCGATGCCGGCCATCGTCGCGTGCGAGGCCGCGAGCAGCACGAACGCGAGCCCGTAGCAGTGGCGCGTGCCGTCAAGCGTCTCGCGCTTCGCACCGTCGCGCCAGTCGAGTTCCCAGTCGTAACCCTGCAGTTCGGCGTCCCAGTGCGCGTCGCGCAGGAAGCGCAGCCCGTGGCGCGCGTATTCCAGGTGACGCGGATCGCCGAAATGCCGGTATGCCATCGCGTAGTTGAAGACGAACCGGCAGCTGCTGACGAGGTGGCGCGACGTGCGGTTGTAGATGCTGCCGTCGTCGCGGAAGTAATGGTAGAAGCCGCCGGTCGGATCGAACGCGTTGGTTGCGTAGAAGCGCAGCGTGTCCTCGATGTGCGACAGCAGGAACGACGGATCGCGGAAGCTCGCGACGAACGGTGCGGCTTGCGTGTGGGCGGCCGGCGCGGCCGTGCAGGGTTGGACCGGGGGCATGTTCATGATTCGTTGGCCATTGCGGTATCGAGTGCCGGGGAGGCGGCGGGCTGGCTGCTGGCCCGCACGATCAGCTCGACGGGCAGGGATATCTCGGTGCGCTCGGGCGAGTCGGCGAGCAGCAACTCGACGCCGCGGCGGCCGAGCGCTTCCTTGTCGACCGCGAGCGTCGTGAGCGGCGGGCTCGCGTGCGCGGCGGCCGGGATGTTGTCGAAGCCGACGATCGCGATGTCGTCCGGAATCCGCAGGCCGCGCGCGGTGCACACGCGCTGCGCGGCGAGCGCAGCCGCGTCGTTGTACGCGAACACGGCTTCGGGGCGCGGGCCCGGTGCGTCGAGCAGTTGCTCCATCGCACGCGCGGCGCCCGTGTCGGGGTCGAGCCCCGCGTCGATCGTCACTTCGTAGGCGGGATCGAACAGTCGCCCGGCTTCGAAGAACGCGCGCCGGTAGCCGATCGCGCGCTGCGCGATGCTGTAGTGCGCGGGCGAGCCGCCGATGAACGCGATCCGCGTGCGGCCGGTGGCGAGCAGGTGGCGCATCGCGAGCGCGGCGCCCGTCGCGTTGTCGATGTTGACCGAACGCAGCCCGGGCGCCCACAGGTCGATCAGCACGAGCGGCCGGCCGGTCGCGGCCAGCGCCTCGATCGTCTCCGGCTCGATGAAGCCGGCGACCGCGATCGCGTCGGGTGCGTGTGGGCGCATCTGGCGCAGCACGTCGTCGTTCGGGCCGACCGTCAGCAGCGTCGGCACGATGCCGCGCTCGCGGCACGCGTCCTCGACGCCGTGCAGCACGTGCGAAAAGAACGGGCTGGCCGGAAAGCGGTTGTGCTGGCGGTGCAGCAGGAAGGTGAGCCGGCGGATGCGCGGCCGCAACTGGGCGGGATCGTAGCCGAGCTGCTGCGCGATCTCGACGATGCGCGCACGCGTGGCTTCGGACAGGCCCGGCTGGTTTTTCAACGCACGGGAGACGGTGCCGATCGAGACCTCGGCCGCCCGCGCCACATCGCGAATGGTCGTACCCATCGTTGGTTCGGGGTCCGGTTTGTTTAGGGTGAAAGCGATTGTATAGTAAAACACATCGCGGAATTCGGGCCGGATAGCCGGGGAATACCCGCGAATAACGGGTTTTTAAGCGCTAATCTGCGAAAACACCGTTACTAAAAATACTAAACAAAACACGAAAAAGGCAAGGTGAGTGTGCGGGTGCCGGGCGGCGCGCCGCGGGCGGAAGGTGGGCGGAACGCGAGTGTGCTTCGCGTGTCCGGGCGGTGTGCGCGGCGGCCTGCGCGGGCAGGCCGGAAGCCGGTGCACAACGATCCCCCTGTCCGGCCGGTGAGCCTCGGCCGCCATTGCACGGCGCGCTGCAGTGTCCCCGCGAACGCCGGCCGGGTGCCGTTCAGCCCACTGCGGCGGCGGGCGGTTCGCCGCGATGGCGCAGCGCGGCGCGGCCGGCGTCGAGATCGACGACCGCCAGCCCGTCCGGCTGCTGTTTCGCGCGCCGTTTCGCGAGCGCCGCGACCGACGCGATCTCGTCGCTGCCGTAGCGTTGGGTGCCGTGCGCGCCGGCCGGCACGCCGACCGCGCCGATCGCCATCGTCACGAAGCCGAAGAACGCCGGGTTGCCGTGGCGGTCCTCGCCGTGCAGCCCGCCCGCTTGCCGGTCGGCCTGCGTGTAGAAGAGCTGCGCGCCGTCGTTGAAGCGCGCGATCGCGTCGGCGGCGCGTTCACGCCAGTCGTCGCGCTGGAACAGCACGAGGAAATCGTCGCCGCCGACGTGGCCGAGAAAGTCGCGTTGCGGATCGCACACGCCGGCCAGCACCGTCGCGGCGAACTTCAGCACCTCGTCGCCCTGCCAGTAGCCGTACTGGTCGTTGAACGGCTTGAACTGGTTCAGGTCGACGTAGCACGCATGAAAGCCTGCGTCGCGCTGCAGCAGGCGGTCGATGTGCGCGGTGATCGGGATGTTGCCGGGCAGGAACGTCAACGGATTCGCGTAGCGCGCGGCCTCGATGCGCATCTCGGTCACCGTGCGCACCAGGCTTTCTCCGGTGCCGAGCCCGACGTAGCGGCCGTGTTCGGTGATCACGAAGCCATCCGCGAGATAGCGCTGGTCGTGGCTCGCGAGCAGCATCGCGAGCTGCTCGAACGTCGTCGCGTTGTCGATCATCAGCGGCGCGTCGTTCGCGAACTGCAGGCACGGCTTCTTTCCGAACACCTCGCGGTGATACGGCAGCGCGAAGCGGTCCATGAAGCCGCGGCGATTCACGAGCGCGACGGGCCGGCCGCGTTCGACGAGCGCGACCGCGTGCAGGTCGGGCATCCGGTTGAACAGGTCGAGCACGTCGTTGCTGGTCGCGTCGCGCGACAGGGCCGGCGCGGGAACCAGCATCTTCCCGGCGATCGTGCCGGCCGGCCGCACCGAGCGCGTCGCGCCGGGAAAAACCGCGATGTGCGGTGCGCGGATCGCATCGCGCGCGGCTGGCGCGACGACGCGCGACGGCTGCGCGTTCGGCCGGCCGAGCAGGAAGCCCTGCACGCAGCAGATGCCCATGTCGCGCACGACGATCAGGTCGCATTCGTTCTCGATGCCTTCCGCGATCAGTTGCGCGCCGCTGGCCTGCGCGAAGTGCTGCATCGCCTTCACGGCCTCGAACTTGAGCGGGTCGCGCGCGATGTCGTGGATGAAGAAGCGGTCGATCTTCACGACGTCCGGATGCAGGCGCAGCCACAGGTTCATGCTCGCGTTCGCGGTGCCGTAGTCGTCGAGCGCGAACTGGATGCCGGCGTCGCGCAGCGAGGCGACTGCCGGGCCGATGTGCGCGACATCGGGAATCGTGTTCTGCTCGGTGAGCTCGATCACGATGCGCTCGGCGCCGACCCGCGCGCGGCCGAGGAACTGGCGTGCGCGCTCGCGTTCGCTGGCGAGCTTGAGGATCGTTCCGGCGCTGAAATTGAGGAACAGCTTGCCGTCGCAGCCGAGCGCCGCGAACGCATCGAGGCAGGTGAGCGCGGCAGCCTGCTCGAGTGCGATGGTCTCGCCTTCGCGCGCGGCCTGCGCGAACAGCGCGGCGGGCGGCTCGAGGTCCGTGCCGCGCGGGCCGCGGATCAGCCCTTCGTAACCGACGACCGTCCCCGACCCGAGGTCGACGATCGGCTGGAAGACGGCCGCGAGCGCGCGATCCGCGATCAGGCGCGTGGTGCGGGCGGCAGCGGAGTCGGGGTGGGGCGCGGGCATGGGCGAGGGCAGCCGAATCGACGGGACGCCCGGCTTAACGGCACCGCTCGCGGGGAATTGAATGAAGATTTCGTGACGCGATGGGCGCTGATGGTGCATCGCGCCCGAGGGGCGTGTCGGTGCGCGGTTGGACGAGTGGTACGACGGTATGGCGGGAAGGCGGTATGGCGGGAAGGCGGGAAGGCGGGAAGGCGGGAAGGCGGGAAGGCGGGAAGGCGGGAAGGCGGGAAGGCGGGAAGGCGGGAAGGCGGGAAGGCGGGAAGGCGGGAAGGCGGAAGGCGGGAAGGCGGAAGGCGGGAAGGCGGAAGGCGGAAGGCGGGAAGGCGGAAGGCGGAAGGCGGAAGGCGGAAGGCGGAGGGCGGAACGCCGGGACGGCGCCACCCGATGGCCGTCCCGCCGCCCCGATCGTCAGCGCTTGCCCGCGCTCAGCGCGCCTGGCGCGGACGTCGCGTCGCCCTCGTCGTGCTCGCCGCTCATGTCGCGCGCCCCCCAGCGCTGCGCGAGCGCCGCGCACGCCATCAGCTGGATCTGGTGGAACAGCATCAGCGGCAGCACGACCGCGCCGACCGCGTTCGCCGAGAAGATCACCTTCGCCATCGGGACGCCGGCCGCGAGGCTCTTCTTCGATCCGCAGAAGATGATCGTGATCTGGTCGGCGCGGTTGAAGCCGAGCCGCTTGCTGACGAATGCGGTCAGCAGCAGCGCGATCACGAGCAGCACGACGTTGACGACGAGCAGGCCGCCGAGCGCGCGCGGCGGGATCTGGTGCCACAGGCCCTCGTTGACGGCTTCGCTGAATGCGACGTAGACGACCAGCAGGATCGAGCCCTGGTCGACGAAGCGCAGCACGCCGCGATTGCGGTCGATCCAGCCGCCGATCACGGGCCGCAGCAACTGGCCGGCGATGAACGGCACGAGCAATTGCATGACGATGCTGCCGACCGTGCTCCACGGCGACGCCGCGCCGGCCGACTGCGACGTGATCATCAGCCCGACGAGTGCCGGCGTGACGAAGATCCCGAGCAGGCTCGACGCGGAGGCCGCGCACACGGCGGCCGGCACGTTGCCCTTCGCGATCGACGTGAACGCGATCGACGACTGGACCGTCGACGGCAGTGTGCACAGGAACAGCACGCCCGCATACAGCGTGGGTGTGACGAGCGGCTGCAGCACGGGTTTCAGCGCGAGGCCGAGCAGCGGGAACAGCGCGAACGTGCTGAGCAGCACGACCGCGTGCAGCCGCCAGTGGGTTGCACCCGCGACGACGGCTTCGCGCGACAGCTTTGCGCCGTGCAGGAAGAACAGCAGGCCGACGGCGATGTTGGTCGCCCAGTTGAACGCGTGGGCGGCCGGGCCGCGGCAGGGCAGGAGGCTCGCGAGCACGACGGTGCCGACGAGCGCGAGCGTGAAGTTGTCGGGAAGAAAACGGGGACGGGCCATCGGGAACTCGATTCGGAAACGACAAAGGCGCGCGTCGCGCGCGCGGATGGCGTTATTGTCCCGGTTGACGATTCACTACACAAATTCATTGTGGGAATCGATTGATGAATCGATTTCATGCGACAGCGGCCGCCACACCGGCCCGGCGATGCGCAAAACGGCAGAAAAATGTTCTGTCGCGATCGCGCCCTGAAGTGAAAAAACCTAGCAGTAACATGGTGTTACACCGATGCCCGCGACATAACACTTTTTGGCTCGACACGGTTTCGGGCCGCTCATAAATTACTGCTGAAAGCCTTGGGTCGACCGAAAGGAGCCGGCGGCGGGCGTGGACAGGCACGGAACGATGACGGAACGGGTGAAACGGAAGATCGGACGATGGTTGGCAGGCGTGCTCGGCGCGTTGCTGATGCCGCTCGCGCTCGCCCAACCACCCCACGGTGGCGGTCATGGGTTCGGCGGCCATGGTTTCGGTGGCGGCGACATGCGTGCATACGGTCAGCCCAATGGCGGCGGGCCGGTCTGGCGCCGCGTTCCACCCCCTGCAGGCGTGCGTCCCGGCGGCGTGAGCAGCTACGGTTCCCGCTGGGGGCTGCGGCCGACGCCGTCGTACGGCCATTACGCCGCGCAAAGCCCGTATCGTCCGATCAGTGCCGACGCGCGCCAGATGCCGCGGCCTCCGGGCGGCGGCAACGTGCCGCTGCGTGCCGGTTCGATCCGCGCCGACGTGGCGCGCTACAACGAGGAGCGCGGCGGCCGTCCGATGCCGCCGCCCCGCTCGCAGGAAGAGCCTGCGCACTCGCCGTTTTTCTCCCCGTTCTACCGAAACTGAGCGCCCCGGCGTTCGTCCCCCCGCCGGCTGATGCGAATTCGCCACAGTCGCGCACAGATTTCCGCTGATTTTCCCGCCACATTGCGCTATCTTTCGCGCCCGGCACGCGCATGCCACGCGGCCGCCCCGCCGCGCGACCGCGTTCGCGCCGGGCCGCTGCCGTGCATCCGGCCATGTATCAAATCCGCGAAGTTAATGCTGCCGCTATACCAGCAATAAGTGTGCGCAATTTTGACCGGACGAATGATCCGTAAAGATGGCTGCGCCCCATACGACGCAAGCACTCGGCTCCAAAAAACAACGCTCGCGCCACTTATCGACTATTCGACAAAATCTGGAGATCCCATGAAAGCATTTGCTCGCCGTGCGTCGCGCACGTCCGTCAAGCTGATCGCCGCGGCCGCCTGCGTGGCGGCCACTGCGCCCGTCCACGCACAGTCGAGCGTGTCGCTCTACGGTCAGGTCGACGAATGGGTCGGCGCAACCAAGTTCCCGGGCGGCAATCGCGCATGGAACGTGAGCGGCGGCGGCATGTCGACGTCGTACTGGGGCCTGCACGGCGCCGAGGATCTCGGCGGCGGCTACAAGGCGATCTTCACGATGGAGAGCTTCTTCCGCGCGCAGAACGGCCAGTTCGGCCGCTTCCAGGGCGACACGTTCTTCGCGCGCAACGCGTACGTGGGCATCAGCTCCCCGTACGGCACGGTGACGGCGGGCCGCCTGACGACGCACCTGTTCCTGTCGACGATCCTGTTCAATCCGTTCTACGATTCGTACACCTTCTCGCCGATGGTGTACCACGTGTTCCTCGGCCTCGGTACGTTCCCGACCTATCCGAGCGACCAGGGCGCGGTGGGGGACTCGGGCTGGAACAACGCACTGTCGTACACGTCGCCTTCGTTCGGTGGCCTGAACTTCGGCGCGATGTACGCGCTGGGCAACCAGGCTGGCGACAACCGTTCGAAGAAGTGGAGCGCGCAGTTCAACTACGCGAACGGCCCGTTCGCGGCGACCGCCGTGTACCAGTACGTGAACTTCAACAACGGCCCGCAGGATCTGAGCGCGCTCGTCACCGGCATGAAGAGCCAGGGCGTCGCGCTGGTCGGCGCGACCTACGACCTGAAGCTCGTGAAGCTGTTCGGCCAGTACATGTATACGAAGAATGACCAGGTCGCGGGCAGCTGGCACGTGAACACCGCGCAGGGCGGCGTGTCGGTGCCGCTCGGCGTGGGCAACGCGATGGCGTCGTACGCATACTCGCGCGACGCGGGCGGCCTCGACCAGACGCGCCAGACCTGGGCAGTCGGCTACGACTATCCGCTGTCCAAGCGCACGGACGTCTACGCCGCGTACATGAACGACCACATCAGCGGCCTGTCGTCCGGCAATACGTTCGGCGCAGGCATTCGCGCGAAGTTCTGACGCGTACGCGCGAACGGTGCGCCGGACGCGCACGTAAATCGCGCGTTCCGGCTGCATGTTTTCCCGCCAGAAACGGCGCCGCCACACGCGGCGCCGTTTTGCCTTTCTTGACCTTTCTGTTTCCTCGCCTTTGTTACCCTATCTCGTAATTGGACCATTCCCCCGTCATTACGAGCTAGTTCGATGGATACCCTCGTCAGCATGAATGTGTTTCGCTACGTCGTCGAAGTGGGCAGCTTCGTCGGCGCGGCCGAACGCATGCAGATGTCGGCTGCGATGGCGAGCAAGCACGTGATGCATCTCGAGCAACAGCTCGGCGCGCGGCTGCTGCATCGCACGACACGACGCGTTGCGCCTACCGAGGCGGGACGCGAATACTATGAGCGCCTCGTGCAGGCGCTGTCGGAACTCGACGAAGCCGGGCAGGCTGTCGGCGCCGCGAGCGTGGTGCCGCAAGGCAGGCTGCGCGTGACGTCGCTATCCGCGTTCGGGTTGCGGCACGTGATGCAGGCCGTCACCGATTACGCGGGCCGGTTCCCGGACGTGACCGTCGACATGACGCTGTCCGATCGCGTGGTCGACCTGATCGAGGAAGGCTACGACGTCGCGGTACGCGCGGCGCCGAACGGATTGAAATCGTCGTCGCTGGTCGCGCGGCAGATCGCGACCGCGCACATCCTGCTGGTCGCGTCGCCCGAGTATCTCGAGAAGCACGGCACGCCGCAGACGATCGCCGATCTCGCGCACCACAACTACCTGCGGCGCGATTCGAATTCGACGATGCTCGATTCGCTGGTGATCGATGCGGCCGCTGCGTCGCGCGTGAACCTGAACGGTAACCTGATCGTGAATCATCTCGAAGGGCTGCGCGCAGCCGTGCTCGCCGGCGCGGGCATCGCGCTGCTCGGCACCGAGGTGGTCGGCGACGACATCGAATCGGGCCGGCTCGTGCCGGTGCTGCTCGATTCCGTGCCGCCGCACGAAGCGCCGATCTATGCGGTGTACGCGAGCCGTCGCCACGTGTCGGCGAAGGTGCGTTCGTTCGTCGACTTCCTGGCGGCGCGTTTCGAAGGGCAGTCGCTGTGCCCGTCGATCGAATCGCGCCTGCGCGTGCTGCCGATCACGCGGATGAAGCGCGCGGTCTGAGCGATGCTTCCCGCTGCGGCGGGGCAATAAAAAAGCGCGAACCGCTGCGGTTCGCGCTTTTTGTTTGGTCCGACGGCTGGCGTGTCGATGGCGGCCGCGAGGGCCGCCGCTTCCTTCAGCGCGGAATGCCGAGCCGCGCCTTCGCGTCGTCGTACTCGCGCTTCAGCCGCTCGACGAGCGCACCCACGCTCGGCAGGTCGTCCATCAGGCCAACGCCCTGGCCGGCACCCCAGATGTCCTTCCACGCCTTCGTCTTGTCGCTGCCGAAATTCATCTTCGTCTTGTCCGATTCCGGCAGCGCGTCCGGATCGAGGCCGGCCTTCTCGATGCTCTCGCGGATGTAGTTGCCGTGCACGCCGGTGAAGAGGTTCGTGTAGATGATGTCTGACGATTTCGCGTTCACGATCGCGTGCTTGTAGTCGTCGATCGCGTGCGCTTCCTGCGTCGCGATGAAGCGCGTGCCCATGTAGGCGAAGTCGGCGCCCATCGCCTGCGCGGCGAGGATCGAGCCGCCGTTCGCGATCGAGCCGGACAGCACGATCGGGCCGTCGAAGATCTTGCGGACCTCGCCGACCAGCGCGAACGGCGAGGTCGTGCCTGCGTGGCCGCCGGCGCCGGCCGCGACGAGGATCAGCCCGTCGACGCCGGCTTCGAGCGCCTTCTGCGCATGGCGCAGGTTGATCACGTCGTGCAGCACGATGCCGCCGTAGCTGTGCACCGCGTCGACGATCTCGCGCGCCGGCGCGCGCAGGCTCGTGATGAAGATCGGCACCTTGTGCTCGACGCATACGCGCACGTCGTGTTCGAGCCGCGCGTTCGACTGGTGGACGATCTGGTTGACCGCGATCGGGCCGATCACCGCGTCGGGGTGTTTCGCCTTGTGGTCGGCCAGCTCCGACTGGATCTGCGTGAGCCACTCGTCGAGCAGTTCGGCCGGACGCGCATTGAGCGCGGGGAACGAACCGACGATGCCCGCCTTGCATTGCGCGAGCACGAGTTCGGGATAGCTGACGATGAACATCGGCGACGCGATGACGGGCAGCGTCAGGTTCTGCAGGACAGCGGGCAATGCCATGTGATGTCTCCAGTCTCCAGGGGGCGCCGGCGCCCGCGCGCATCGCGCGGATGCCGACACCATGCTTTGCATTCGAACGGTGATTCGAGTGTAGCTGCGAACCGGACGCGTTCGAGGACGTTCATATTAATACGAACGGTCGTGCGATTCTACGCGAGCTTAACAAAATGCGCGGTGTGGCGGCAATCGAGTGAGTGTTCTCTTTCTAGGGTTTCTGGCTGTTGCCACGCTGTGTAGATGCACGAGCGATCCTAAAATAACCGCCATAACAAACCAACGAGAAACAAACCATGTCGTTTGAGGCGTTTGCACCGTTTCGCGTGACGGTGCAGGACACCGACATCTTCGGTGTCAAAGGAGGCGCGGGTCCGCCGCTGCTGTTGCTGCACGGACATCCGCAAACCCACATGATCTGGCATCGCGTTGCCGCGACGCTCGCGAATCATTTCACGGTGATCGCCACCGACCTGCGCGGCTACGGCGCGTCGGGCAAGCCGCCGAGCGACGCGCAGCACACGCCGTATTCGAAACGAGCGATGGCGGCCGATCAGGTTGCCGTGATGCGGCATTTCGGCTTCGAGCACTTCCACGTATGCGCGCACGATCGCGGCGCGCGGGTCGCGCACCGGCTCGCGCTCGATCACGCGGACGCCGTCGAGCGGATGATGCTGCTCGATATCGCGCCGACGCTCGCGATGTACGAGAAAACCGACCGCGCATTCGCGACCGCGTATTTCCACTGGTTCTTCCTGATCCAGCCGGCGCCGCTGCCCGAGACGCTGGTCGGCGCGCATACCGATGCATACATCGAGCGCGTGATGGGCAACCGGTCGGCCGGGCTCGCGCCGTTCGCGCCCGAAGCGCTCGACGCGTATCGCGCCGCGCTCGCGCAGCCGGGCGCCGTGCATGCGATGTGCGAGGACTACCGCGCGTCGGCGACGATCGACCTCGAGCACGATCGTGCGGATCTCGAGCGCGGCAACAAGGTCGCGTGCCCGCTGCGCGTGCTGTGGGGCGAGCACGGGATCGTCGGCCGCTGTTTCGATCCGCTCGACGAATGGCGTCGCGTTGCCCGCGACGTCAGCGGCCGCGCGCTCGACTGCGGGCACTACATTCCGGAAGAGGCGCCGGTCGCGCTGATCGACGAACTGCTCGCGTTCTTCGAGGCGCGCGACCCGGCTGCATAAGCAGGCTGGCGGGCGGACGGGCGGCGAGTGCCGCCCGCTGCTCAGCGATGCGCGTGGTCGTCTTCGACGAGCGGCGGCAGGCGGCGCGGCACCGGCGTCGATTTCACGATCGCGGTGCTCGTCTCCGCGCGCTCCGTTACCTTCGACAGGATGTCGTCGAGGTGCTCGATCGTGCGCAGGTAGAGCCGGCAGATGAAGCAGTCTTCGCCGGTGACCTTGTCGCATTCGACGAATTCGGGAATGCGCCGCAGCAACTCCTCGACCAGGTGCAACTGGCCCGGCAGCGGCTTCACGCGGACGATCGCCTGCAGCGTGTAGCCGAGCGCGCGCGGGTCGAGCTCGACGGTGAACGCGGCGATCACGCCCTGCGCTTCGAGTCGCCGCACGCGGTCGGCGGTCGCGGGCGCCGACAGTCCGATCTGCCGCGCGAGTTCGCTGGTTGCGATGCGTGCGTCGTCGGCGAGCGCCGCGAGGATCGCGCGGTCGGTCGCGTCGAGCGACGCGATGGCGGGCGGGGAAAGGCGTTTCGGCATGATCGCTTTGCTTTCGAAGGTCAATCGGCTGATTCACTTCAGTTTAGCCGTGGTTGTAGCGAAAGCAAGTTTCTAGAATCGAAGTCATCCACTCTCTTCAACGGAGTTCATGATGGCCTCGAATGAAATTCGCCGCGGCGCCGCCGAGATGATCGTCGCGATGCTGATGTCCGGCACGATCGGCTGGCTCGTGATGTCGTCGCAGCAGCCGCTGACGAATGTCGTGTTCTTCCGCTGCCTGTTCGGCGCCGCGACGCTCGCGATCGTCTGCGCGGCGTTCGGCTTCCTGCGCCGCTCGCTGTTCTCGCCGCGGATGCTCGCGCTCGCGACGCTCGGCAGCGTCGCGATCGTCGCGAACTGGCTGCTGCTGTTCGCCGCCTATTCGCGTGCGTCGATCTCGATGGCGACCGCCGTCTACAACACGCAGCCGTTCATGCTCGTCGCGCTCGGCGCCATCGTGTTCCGCGAACGGATCACCGCGTCGACGGTCGCGTGGCTCGCGCTCGCGTTCGCCGGGCTCGTGTTCGTGGTGCGCGTCGAGCCGTCCGTGCTCGCCGTGCCCGGCGAGTATCTCGAGGGCGTTGCGCTGTCGCTCGGCGCGGCATTCCTGTATGCGATCTCGTCGATCGTCACGAAGCACCTGAAGGGCACGCCGCCGCATCTGCTCGCGCTGCTGCAGGCCGGCCTCGGCGTCGTGCTGCTCGCGCCGTTCGCGCACTTCGGCACGCTGCCCGCGACGGCCGCGCAATGGCTCGACCTGATCGTGCTCGGCGTCGTCAACACGGGCCTGATGTATGTGCTGCTGTACGGCGCGATCCAGAAGTTGCCGACCGCGATGACGGGCGCGCTGTCGTTCGTCTATCCGGTCGTCGCGATCGTCGTCGATCACGTCGCGTTCGGGCAGACGCTCGCGTGGACGCAGGTGTTCGGCGCGCTGCTGATCCTGCTCGCGGCGGCCGGCGTGAACCTCGGCTGGCGCATCGTGCCCGCGCGTCGCGCGGCGGTCGGCAACTGAAACGGTCGTACGCTTCGGCGCCGCTGCGCGATGCCGCCGCGGCTCGCCGATCGCGAAATCGAGGCACGATGATTGCGCACGAAAGCGGCTCGCGCGCAGGTGTGAAAGACGCTGTAAGAAGTTGTAGGGAAACACCCGATGCGAGCGGTGCGCGTCGCTCGTATGATGCGGGCTGTGACGTTGATCACGTTCACAGGATTCCGATCTCGACGCCGTTCGCCCGTGAGGCTGAACGGCTTTTTTTTATGCTTCGCTTCCGGCGAGCAGGCGCCGCCGCGCATCGAGCCGCGCGAGCAGCACGCGCCTCGCGTCGTCGTCCGACGCCCGCCATCCCTTGATCTCGTCGCGCGTGCGCAGGCAGCCCGCGCACCAGTCGGTGCGCGGATCGATCCGGCATACGTCGGTGCACGGCGACGCGACCGTGCCGACCGGCAGCGGCATGTCGCTCATGCCGGGTCCCGCAACGCGACGTCCGCGACCGGCGCGCCCGTCAGCGCCACGAGTTCGTGCGGCGACAGGTTGAACACCGCGTGCGGATGGCCGGCCGCGGCCCACAGGCTGTCGAGCGTGAGCAGGTCGGCGTCGATCAGCGTGACGGGTTCGACGAGATGGCCGATCGGGCAGACGCCGCCGATCGCGTAGCCGGTGTTGTCGCGCACGAATTTCGCGTCGGCGCGGCCGACCGCACCGACCTGTGCGGCCACCTTCTTCTCGTCGACGCGATTGACGCCGCTCGCGACCACCAGCACGGGCGCGCCGTCGGACTGACGGCGAAACAGGATCGACTTCGCGATCTGCGCGACCGAGCAGCCGAGCCCGGCTGCGGCCTCGGCCGACGTCTTGCCGGTTTCGGCGAGCATCACGATGCCGTTGGCATGGCCGCGCTCGCGCAGCAGCAGCGCGACGCGTCGCGCGGAATCGGGGAGGGAATCGAATGAAGCAGGTGTCGTCATGTCGAGGAATCCGTGAAGTGCCGCGGTTACACGCAGGTCGCGTCGTCGGCCGCGCTTTGTGCCTTGGCGATGAGTGCGCGACCGGCGCGCGAGACGTTCGCGCGGCCGATCGCGTTCGAGATGAAGTCGCCGGCGGCGACGACCTGCGCGAGATCGATGCCGGTGTCGATGCCGAGGCCGTGCATCAGGTACAGCACGTCCTCGGTCGCGACGTTGCCGGTCGCGCCCTTCGCGTACGGGCAGCCGCCGAGGCCCGCGACCGACGCGTGGAAGATCTCGATCCCTTCGAACAGCGCCGCGTAGATGTTCGCGAGCGCCTGGCCGTAGGTGTCGTGGAAGTGGCCCGACAGGCGTTCACGCGGGAACACGCGCGTGACGGCCGCGAGCACTTCGCGCGTGCGCTTCGGCGTGCCGACGCCGATCGTGTCGGCGATGTCGATCTCGTCGCAGCCGAGCGCCGCGAAGCGTTCGACGACGTCGACGACCGATGCGACCGGCACTTCACCCTGGTACGGGCAGCCGAGCGTGCACGACACGCTGCCGCGCAGCCGCAGGCCAGCGTCCTTCGCGGCCTTCGCGACGGGCTCGAAGCGCGCGATGCTCTCGGCGATGCTGCAATTGATGTTCCGCTGCGAGAATGCCTCGCTCGCCGCGCCGAAGATCACGACTTCGTCCGCGCGTGCGGCGACCGCGTTCTCGAAGCCCTTCAGGTTCGGCGTGAGGACCGAGTACACGGTGCCCGCGCGACGCTCGATGCCGGCCATCACGTCGGCACCGTCGGCCATCTGCGGCACCCATTTCGGCGACACGAACGACGCGGCCTCGATATTGCGGAAGCCGGCGCGCGACAGCCGGTCGACGAGCGCGATCTTCACGTCGGTGGGCACGAAGGTCTTCTCGTTCTGCAGCCCGTCGCGCGGGCCGACTTCGACGATCTTGACGGCGGTGGGGAATGTCATGGTTGTCTCCTGATTTTTCGGTAGGGCGGAATTCAGTAGCCGCGCGCGTAGTCGACGATGCCGCCGACGCGCTCGCCGCGCTCGAACGCACGGATCTTTCCGGCGATCTGTTCGACGGCCTCCGCGCGCAATGTTTCGGCCGAGCTGTGCGGCGTGATGGTGATACGCGGCGCGTGCCAGAACGGATGGTCTTCCGGCAGCGGTTCGTGCTGGAACACGTCGAGCGTGGCCGCGGCGATTCGGCCGCTCGCGAGCGCGTCGAGCAGGTCGGCCTCGACGAGATGCGCGCCGCGCGCGACGTTGACGACATACGCGCCGGGCGCAAGCCGCGCGAACGCGCGCGCGGACAGGATGCCGTCGGTGTCGGGCGTGCTCGGCAGCAGGTTGACGAGCACCTTCGCGCCGTCGATGCACGCGTCGAATGCGCCGTCGCCGGCGAAGGTCGTGACGCCGTCGAGCTGCTTCGCGCTGCGGCTGTAGCCGCGCACGGGCAGGCCGAGCGCGGCGAGTGCGCGCGCGACCTGCGTGCCGAGCACGCCGAGGCCGAGCAAGGCGACGGTAAAGCTCGCGCGCGGATGCGGTTCGAGCGCCTGCCAGCGGCGCGCGCGCTGCAGCGCGTCGTATTCGTCGAAGCGGCGCAGGTAGCGCAGCACCGCGTGCGTCACGTATTCGACCATCTGCTGCGCCATGCCCGAATCTTCCAGCCGCACCAGCGGCACGTGCGCGGGCAGCGTGCCCGGATGCGCACGATCGAGCGCAAGCAGCGCGTCGACGCCCGCGCCGAGGTTGAAGATCGCGCGCAGGCCGTCGCGCGGGGCGAAGAATTCGCGCGGCGCGCGCCACACGAGCGCGTAGTCGGCGGCGGCCGTGTCGCCCGGCTGCCACGCGCGCAGTTCGGCTTCCGGCAGCGCGCGCGCGATCTCGTCGCGCCATGCGCCGGCTTCCTGATGCGGGGAGTAGAACAGGATCTTCATGGCGTGATGACGGGCGCGCCAGCGGGGCGCGTCACGGGCAAGGCGAGCGGGGCCGGGCACAGCGCGCCGGCGGGCGTAGCGGACATCGGGCGTCTCCTGACGACCGGGCCCGGCGCATCGGCGCCCGGCCCGGCTCGGTGTGAAGCTGACGGGAAGCCCACATTCTACGGTTTCGCGGCATGTTGCGCCGTCGCGCGGTCCGGCCGGCCGCGGGTCGCCGTCCGGACGGCCGCCCCCCGGATGGCCGGCCCACGGATGGCCGCCCCCCGGATGGCCGGCCCACGCAAAAGCAAAGCACAAAATATTGGTTCGGCCGCCGGGAGCGCCGCGCCACAATCGAACCTCGTCTTCAAGCACGCGAGGGCAATCATGAGCGCATGCAGCAAATCGGCGTGGCCGCCGCGGCTAGTCACCGTTCCGGGCCTGCACGGCAGCGAAGGCGCTCACTGGCAGACCTGGCTCGAGCGGCAGTTTCCGCGTTCGTTGCGCGTCGAGCAGGACGACTGGGACGCGCCCGACCTCGCGGGCTGGGCGCATTCGGTGCGCACGCTGCTCAATTGCGAGCGCGGGCCGTTCGTGCTCGCCGCGCACAGCTTCGGCTGCCTCGCGGCCGCGCATGCGCTCGCGCAGGGGCCGCATACGGGCGATGTCGCGGGCGTGCTGTTCGTCGCGCCCGCCAGCCCGAAGAAATTCACGTTCGCCGGGCCGTTCGACGCGCGCCGGCTCGCGGTGCCGTCGATCGTGATCGGCAGCGAGACCGATCCGTGGATGCCGCTCGCCGATGCGCGCACGCTCGCGCAGCGGCTCGGCAGCGCGTTCGTGAACCTCGGCGACGCCGGGCACGTCAACACGGCGGCCGGCTTCGGGCCGTGGCCGCGCGCGAAATACTTCATCGACACGCTGGTGCATTGCGCGGCGCCGCTGCGCTTTCGCGACGCGGACGACGGTTTCGAAACCGCGCTCGTCGACCGCGCGCTCGCGCACGCGGTCTGACGGCGCGGGCCGTCGCGCTTACGACGCGGCGACGGGTTTGACGGCGGCCGGATCCGAATAGCTCGGCCGGCCGTTCTCGACGTGGCCCGCGAAGCGGCGCGAGAACGTGCCGTTGGCGCCGTCGCTCACCGTCACGTCATACCATTGGTGGCTCGACGCGAGCGCCCACTGCTCGACATGCTCGTCGCCGCCGTGCAGCGTCACCTGCCGCGACGGCGCGCCGTACGCGTTGTCGGCCAGCGTCAGCGTGACGTGCGCGCCACCGTGGTTGTGCAGCTTCAGGTACAGGTTCCCGTTCGCGATGTCGTAGCCGGCCTTGACCTCCGGCTGCGCCGGGTTGCGGTGCGGCGCGGCCGAGGCCGACACGTTGCCGGAGAACACGCGCACGAAGCCGTTCGGCCCGTACACCGAGAACGCATACGCACCGTTCGTCACCGTCAGGTCGAAGTCCGCATGCAGCACGCGGCGCGCGCCGACCGTATAGCGCCACGGGCCGTCGGTGCGGTTCGTCGCATACACGTGGAAGTGCGCGCCCTGGTTGCCGCGGTTCGCGAATTCGATGCGCAGCTTCGTCCCGGCGTAGAGGCTCGCGTTCACGTGCAGCTCGTACGGCAGGGCGCGCGCGGGCCGCACGCCGGGCTCCTGCGGGTCGACAGGCGACGGCGTCGCGGGGACGGTCGGCGCGGGCTGCGACGTGCACTGCTGGTCCGCGATCGAGCGGTACTGGCTCGTGTCGGGCAGCGGCGGGAACGACGCATCCGACGAACGGAAGTCGAATGCGGCGGTGAGGTCGCCGCACACGGTGCGGCGCCACGGCGTGATGTTCGGTTCGTCGATGCCGAAGCGTTCGCCGATGAAGCGGATCACCGACGTGTGGTCGAACACCTGCGAGCACACGTAGCCGCCCTTGGTCCACGGCGACACGACCGTCATCGGCACGCGCGGCCCGAGGCCGTATGGCAGGCCGTCGGCCGTGTAGCTGCCGCCGCGCCCCGGGTTCACGACCGTATGCAGCTCGCCGTCGGTCGTCACGGTCGACGCGCCCTGCGCGGCCGACGTCGGCGGTTGCGGCGGCACGATGTGGTCGAAGAAACCGTCGTTCTCGTCGTACATGATGAACAGCACGGTCTTGCGCCACACGTCCGGGTTCGACGTGAGTGCATCGAGGATCTGCGACGTGTAGTTCGCGCCGTACGCGGGCGTGTATTTCGGATGCTCGGAGAACGCGGCCGGCGGGCACAGCCACGATACCTGCGGCAGCCGGTCGTTGATCACGTCGTCCTTCAGGTCGTCGAGCGTGCGCACGGTCTGCGCGCGCTGGTACAGCGACGAACCGGGCTTCGCGTTGATGAAGTTCGCGAAATTCTGCAGCACGTTCGTGCCGTAGTTGCCGTTGTACGGATCGTTGCCCGTCGTCCCTTGCTGATAGATCTGCCACGACACGCCGTGCGCTTCGAGGCGTTCGGGAAAGGTCGTCCACGACAGCAACTGGTACGCGGGCGGCCCGTCGCCGTCGACGTAGTCGCTGTTGTCGAGCAGCGGGCCGCCGAACTTGCCGGTCGGGTCGACCGTGCCCGTCATCAGGTACGAGCGGTTCGGGTGCGTCGGCCCCGGCAGCGAGCAGAAGTAGTTGTCGCACACGGTGAACGCATCGGCGAGCGCGTAGTGGAACGGGATGTCCTCGCGCACGTGATAGCCCATCGTCATGTCGGTCTTGTTCGCGGGCCACTGGTCGTAGCGGCCGCCGTCGATCGCCGCGTGCGTCTTGTACCACGAGTGGTCGAGATCGCCGACACACTGCGCGCTCGTCGTCAGCGTGTTCAGTCGGAACGGCAGCACGGGCTTGCCCGGATCGGCCTTCGATGGCTGGTACCACACCGGCTTGCCGTTCGGCAGCGGGATCGGGAAGCGGTCGTTGTAGCCGCGCACGCCACGCAGGTGTCCGAAGTAATGATCGAAGGAGCGGTTTTCCTGCATGAACACGACGATGTGCTCGACATCGCGGATCGTGCCGGTGCCGCGCGCGGCGGGAATCGCGAGCGCGCGGCGGATCGATTCGGGAAAGGCGTTGAGCGCAACGGCGGCGCCCGCGGATTGTGCGACGGTATGCAGGAAACGGCGGCGGCTCGATGACGTCATGTTATTTCACCTCGGTTCTGCGGTCGGGGGACGGAAGCGGCGGGATCAGCCCGGCGACGACGCCGCGGCACTCGATGCGGCCGCGTTCGTCGCAGGCTTCGCGTCGTCGTCGTCATCGGGCGGGTAGTGCACGACGGGCGGCGCGAGCGGTGCGGCATCGGACGCGGCGGTATTCGCGGAGGCATCGTTGTTGAACGCACTGGCGGAGCCGGCCGATGCGCCGGCCGGTTGCGACGCGTCGGTCGTTTGGGCGTCGTGCGGCGCGTCGTCGCTGCAGGCGGCGACGAAAACGGCGGCACAAAGAACGACGACGACGGAAACGCGACGCATGACTTCTCTCCTGGCAGGCTGATCGGGAAACGTTTTCGAGTATGCCGATCCGATGCGACGTTTCGGTGAATCGTTTGCGTCCGGGGTGTGATCGCGGAATGCTTTCGATATCCTGACCATTCGCTTGCGCGAGGTGGCGGGTGTGCAATATTTCCCGGCCGACGATGCGGGCCGGGCACTTTTACCCGGGCGCGCGATGCGACGTGCGAAGGCGTCCACGGCAGCCCGGCCGTTCATGATGGTCGCGTGCGGGCGATCGCGTTGCGTCAGCGTCGCGGTGTGCGTCGCCGCACCTCGCTGCGCAGCCAGTCGAGCCAGGTGCGGATCGCCGTTTCGTGCGGATGGCCGGGGCGCCAGACGACGTAGTGCGCATACACGTCGGTCACGCGCACCGTCGATACGCGCACGAGCGTGCCGTCCGCGAGCTCGGGTTCGATCAGCGAGCGGCGCGCGAGCGCGACGCCGCGCCCTTTCAGCGTCGCGTCGATCAGCGCGTTCGCATCGGTGAAGCGCGGCGCGCGCGCGGATTCGGTGAGGTCGAGCCGCGCGGCCTGGAGCCATGGCTCCCACGGCTGCGCGGGATGGCGCAGCAGCGTCGCGCGCACGAGATCGGCCGGCACGCGTGGCGCAACGCCGTCGCGATTGCGGTACGCGGGGCTCGCGACGGGAAAGATCGTTTCGTTCATCAGCTTTTCGGCGACGACGCCGGGCCACGTGCCGGGCCCGTAGCGCAGCGCGACGTCGATGCGGTCGCGCTTGCGCAGCGGCGCGAGCGCCACGTCCGGGTGCAGCGCGATCGCGATGTGCGGATGCGCGGCCGCGAAGCGCGGCAGGCGCGGCGCGAGCCAGCGCTCGGCGACACTCGGCAGCACGCTGACGTTCAGCGTCACGTCGCAGGTACGCGGGCGGCTGCGTAAGGCGAGTGCCGGCTCGAACGCGCGTTCGAGCACGCTCAGGCCCTGGCGCACCTGGAGCGCGAGCGCGTGCGCGGCATGCGTCGGCGTCGCGCCGTTGCGTTCGCGCGTGAAGAGCGGGTAACCGAGCTGCGCCTCGAGCGCGCGGATGTGCTGGCTGACCGCGCCTTGCGTGAGCGCGAGGGCGTCGGCCGCGCGCGTGAAGCTCTGCAGCCGCACGGCGGTCTCGAACGCGCGCAGCGTCTGCAGCGGAGGGAGGTGGATGCGTCGCATGCGGGTATTAGTAACACTAATGTCCGAGCACGACAATTCATCGTTTGCCGCGCATCGGTACGCGTTCCTACACTCGGTTCCGTCTTCCACAGCCCCGTCGGGCCCCACACCATGAACGCATATCGTCTCTATCTTTCGCCGGGCGCCTGCTCGCTTGCCGCTCACATCGCGCTGGAGGAAACCGGCGCGCCGTTCGACGTCGAGATCGTCTCGGTGCAGAAGCAGCAGAACCTCGCGGCACCCTATCTGGCGATCAACGCGAAGGCGCGCGTGCCCGTGCTCGCGATTCCTGGCGAGCCGCGCGTGCTGACCGAAACGCCGGCGATCCTCACGTATCTCGCGCGCCGCTATCCGGATGCGCAATTGCTGCCGCTCGGCGATCCGCTGCGTGAGGCACGATGCCACGAATGGCTCGCCTGGCTGGTCGGCTGGGTGCACGGCGTCGGCTACGGCGCATTGTGGCGGCCGGGCCGCTTCGTCGGCGATCCGGCACTGCACGGTGCGGTCAGCGCACATGGGCGCGGCACGATCGAGGCCGCGAATGCTTCGATCGAAGCCGCGCTCGCCGATGGCCGCACGTGGGCCGAACCGGGTGCGCATTCGATCGTCGATCCGTTCCTGTTCGTGCTGTATCGCTGGGGCGTCGCGATCGGACTCGACATGACGCAGCATGCGGCGTGGACAGCGCACGCGCAGCGCGAGGCCGAGCGGCCGGCCGCGCGGCGCGCGCTGGCGCGCGAGGCGGCCTGACGGATGCGCGGGCGTCGTGGTGTGTGCCGCGCCGCCCGCGTGTGACGAGCCGCTGCTATTTCACGGAGAACAGCGGATAGGTCGCGCCGGCGACCAGCGCGGCCGCGAGCCACACCACGCTCCATGAACTGACGGCGAGCAGCGGCGGAATCGCGAGCGGTGTCGCGAACAGTCCGAGGTAGACGATCGTGTTGGCCATCCCGAGCGCGGTGCCTGCGTGGTTCGCGCCCGCGAGCGTTGCGAGCTCCGTGTACGCGACGCCGTGCCACGCCGATACGCAGATGCCGGCGAACACGAGAATCGCGACGATCGCCGCGAGCGGCACGTGCGCGCCGCCGGCCGTCGCGGCCGCGAGCAGCGTGAACGACCCGGCCGCGACGAGCACCGAGCCGCGCAGATACGCGCGCCGGTTGCCGTGCCGGTCGGTATGACGGCCGCTCCACACGCGCATCACCATCGCGCCGAGCTGCAGCACGACCATCGCCGCGCTGATGCCGGCGAGGCCGAGCCGGCCGAAGTCGTGCAGGAATACCGTCGAGAACGTGAGCACCGCGAACTGCGGCGCGCACAGCAGGCCGATGCCGAGCACGATGCGCCACACGGTGCCGCTCGCGAGCGGGTTGCGCGTGTGCTGCGCGTCCGGTTGCCGCGCGACGGGGCGATGCGTGGCGAGGTGCGCCACGGCCGGCTCGGCGGGCGGCTCGTGCAGCCAGCGCCAGGTGAGCGCGGCCGAACCGGCGCACAGCAGCATCAGCGCACCGAACACCGCGGCGAAGCCGAGATGCGACGCGAGCGACGGCAGCAGCGCCGCACCGACGCCGCCGCCGAGCGGCACGGCCGTCTGGCGGATGCTCATCGCGAGCCCGCGTTCGCGCTCGCCGAACCAGCGCATCAC
This sequence comes from Burkholderia sp. BCC1999, assembly GCF_905339975.1. Taxonomy (NCBI): domain Bacteria; kingdom Pseudomonadati; phylum Pseudomonadota; class Betaproteobacteria; order Burkholderiales; family Burkholderiaceae; genus Burkholderia; species Burkholderia sp. BCC1999. Next base: position 38,558 of record NZ_CAJPHP010000025.1, read on the forward strand.
CGCGCGTCCGCTCGACCCGTTCACGCTGCCGCCGAGCAGGCCGACGCAGCACATCGCCGCGACGACACGCGCAAGCGGCGGCACCGCGTGCGCGCTCGGGACGATCGTGCACACCATCAGCGCGAGCATCGCGGCCGTCGCGACGAGCCCGGTCAGCAGCACGCGGCGATCGCCGAAGCGGTCGGCGGCCATCCCCCACGGCAGCTCGGACAGCGCGACGCCGAAGCCGAGCGCGCCGAGCACGAGGCCGAGCGCGCCGTTATCGAGGTGGTAGGCCGAGCGCATCCAGACAGCCGTGGTCGGAATGCCGGCCGCGGCGGCCGAAAAGCTCATGTTCGCGGCGACGCCGGCCGCCAGCACGCGCCAGCGATGGGCAGGGCCGCGCACGTCGCGCTCGGGTGAGGAGGGGGAAGCGATGCACGAGGTATCCATGACGGCAGGCCCGGTTGGAAATTGACATCCACAGTCTGGCGGCCTACATTCATCCTGAAAATCGGAAAGTTCTTGATGAATCGTTCGATAAAACAGGATGGTTGATATGCCCGGACATGACATTCCGCGTGGCGACGGCGAATCGCTCGCGCTGGCCGATGCCGCGCTGGCCCGGCCCAACTTCGACGTGGCGGCGCTGCGCAGCCTCGTCGCGGGCGTGGATCTCGGCAGTTTTGCGAAGGCGGCCGACCGCGTCGCACGCTCGTCGTCGGCGGTGAGCGCGCAGATCCGCAAGCTCGAGGAGCAGGCCGGCACGCCATTGTTCGTGAAAGCCGGGCGCGGGCTCGCATTGACCGATGCCGGCGACGCGATGCTGCGCTATGCGCGGCGGATGATCGAACTGAACGACGAGGCGGCTGCGGCCGTGCGCGGCGTGAATCTCGACGGCTGGGTACGTGTCGGGCTGCAGGAGGATTTCGGCGAGGCGATTCTGCCCGACGTGCTCGGGCGGTTCGCGCGCGCGCATCCGAAGGTGAGGATCGAGGCGCGCGTGGCGCGCAATGCCGACCTGCTCGATCGGCTCGACGCGAACCAGCTCGACCTTGCGCTGGTATGGGGCGATCCGGTGTCGGCCGCGCTGCTGTCGCGGCCGGGTATCGACAGCGAAGTGATCGCACAGGTGCCGATGCAGTGGATCGGGGCAACGGGGGCGGGCGGGTTCGGCATGCCGGGTGGGGCCGACGAGGGTGCGGAGGGCGGGGCGGCCGCCGCGCACGCCGCGGCGGGTGGCCGTGCGGCGGGCGAGGCGCTGCCGCTCGTCGTGTTCGACCGGCCGTGCCGGTTCTTCGGCGCCGCGACCGATGCGCTCGATCGCGCGGGCGTGCCGTGGCGCATCGCGTTCACGACGCCGAGTCTCGCCGGGTTGTGGGCCGCGGCGGCGGCCGGCCTCGGGCTGACGGTGCGTTCGCACTACGGGCTGCCCGCGTCGGTGCGCGTGCTCGATGCGGCTTCGCTCGGATTGCCGGTGCTGCCGAGCCTGCCGCTGATCCTGCTGCGGCGCGCGTCGTCGGCGACGCCGACCGTCGACCGGCTCGCGCGGATCGTGACGCAGGCGGTGCGAGAGGCGACGGAGGGGGAAGTGGCGTTGGCGGCATGATGGCACCTTCCGTTGCCGTCGCGGGCCGCGATCCATTCGTCCCTCTGCCGATCGGCCGAATGGATCGATCGAGCGAACCTGACTACAGTGATGGTCACCTGATACGGAGGTCATCATGCACAAAACGAACGTTCCCGGTGCCGGCGCCATCGAGCCGTCGCAACGGGCGGATGTGTCGATCCGCAATGGCGGGGAATCCGTCGATCAGCGCGCGCCTGCTTCGCTACCCATTCGATTCGGAGTCCTACAGGGACAAGTCCGAATCGCAGACGACTTCGATGCGCCGCTGCCTGATTACCTGCTGGATGCATTCGAAGGGCGGTGATGCGGCTGTTGCTCGATACGCACATCTTCTTGTGGATCGTGACCAACGATCCTAGGCTCAGCACACGGGCGCGCAGGCTGATCTCGGCTGCCGACGAGCGTTTCGTCAGCAGCGCGAGTATCTGGGAGGCCGCCATCAAGGCCGGCCTGGGGAAGCTCGATATCGACGTGGGCAAGCTGATCCGGGCAATCGGAGCAAGCGGGATTCGCGAGCTGCCGGTTCGGGCCGTGCATGGGGCTGCGGTGCGTGATTTGCCTCACCACCATCGCGATCCGTTCGATCGACTGCTGGTCGCGCAGGCCCGGCTCGAGCCGCTTCAGCTCATGACGGCCGATACCCTTCTTGCACGGTACGGCCGCTCTCTCGTTCTGACAGTCTGAAGCAATTTGTCGGCACGAAATCCATCGGTCGCCCGCGCGTCATGGGGTGTCGCGGGTTACGCCACGGCGACGTCCGGCTCGATTTCGTCGAGCGCCGCACAGATCGTTGCCAGCCGCTCCCGCAACCCTTCGCTCGCCGGCACGAACGGTAGCCGCAACCCGTCCTCGCACCACCCTTGCGCGGCGAGCACGGCCTTCACCGGCGCCGGGTTCGGCTCCGCGAACAGCGCCGCGACGAGCGGTTGCAGTGCGACCGACAGGCGCCGCGCGTCGGCGAGCCGTCCGTCGCGCAGCAGCGCATGGATGCGCACATGCCATTCGGGCAGCACGTGCGCGCTGCTCGCGATCGCGCCGTGCGCACCGGAGCACATCGCCGCGAAGTTCTGGTTGTCGTCGCCGGACAGGATCGCGAGCGGCGTGTCGTGCACGAGCCGGCTCATCCGGTCGAGCGTGCCGCCGCATTCCTTGATGCCGGCGACGCGCGAGTCGCGCGCGAGCGCCTGCAGCGTGTCCAGTTCGACGTTCACGCCCGTGCGGTACGGGATGTTGTAGACGAGCACTGGCAGGTCGGCCGCCTCGACGATCGCCTCGACATGGCGGCGGATACCGTCCTGCGTCGGCCGCACGTACACGGGCGGCGTGACGAGCAGCCCGTCCGGCCGCGATGCCGCGAGTTCGCGCGCACGCGCGGCCGCGAAATGCGTCGCGCTCGCGGTCAGCCCGACGACGATCGGCAGCTCGGGCGTTGCGTCGCGCAGCGTCGCGAACACCGCATCCTGTTCGCGTGCATCGAGCAGTACGCCTTCACCGGTCGTCGCGCCCGCGACGAAGCCCGCGATGCCCGCGCCCGCATAGTGACGCGCAAGCCGTGCGAGCGCCGCATGGTCGACTTCGCCGTGGTGGAACGGCGTAATGATCGGCAGCCAGATACCTTCGAAACGTGTGTTCATGCAAAGCCTCATGGTGGAAACGGAGTGGGAAGGAACCGTTCCGCCGGCGGAGGGCCGGAGCGAGGCATGCGTGCAAGGAGAATGAAACGACCTGCGGGCATCCCGTCCGGCATTCGCCTGACGGGACGCGACGTCCCCGTCAGTCGAGGAGTCGTTTTTTCTGTTTCAGCCCGGCCGCGCGCGTACCTGCCGCGACGGCGGCGAGGATCGGAAGCGAGCGCAGGGTAGCGGACATGGATGAACCGTGAGTGGGCTGAGCGGCGATCTTAACACCGGATCGGCGGCGCGCGCGAGCGTCCGCCGCGGTTTAGCAGGATTCGAGATTTGCTTTCCACGACTGATTGGAAAGCGCGCCGCGCCCGGCCGCTAGAATGCCTGCTTACGTTTCGATGACAGCGCGTACGCGTGCCGTCACGCACATTCACCACCACTGGAAACGGGGCATATCACGATGGCAAGCATCAAGGGGATCGGCCGCTGGCTGCACACGGGCGCGGCGGCGGCGCTGGTCGTGGCGGCGACGGCTGCACACGCGGATACGTCGATCCTGAACGTGTCGTACGACGTGACGCGCGAGCTGTACAAGGACATCAACACGAGCTTCGCCGCTGCGTACAAGCAGAAGACCGGCGAGACCGTCACGATCAAACAGTCGCACGGCGCGTCGAGCGCGCAGGCGCTGTCGGTGCTGCAGGGGCTGCAGGCCGACGTCGTGACGATGAACCAGCCGAACGACATCGACCTGCTCGCCGAGCGCGGCCAACTGCTGTCGAAGGACTGGCGCACACGCTTCGCGGACAACAGCTCGCCGTACTCGACCACGATGGTGTTCCTTGTGCGCAAGGGCAATCCGAAGGCGATCAAGGACTGGAGCGATCTCGCGAAGCCGGGTGTCCAGGTGATCATCGCGAACCCGAAGACGTCGGGTAACGGTCGTTATGCGTATCTCGCCGCGTGGGGTTTCCAGAAGCAGAAGGGCGCGACCGACCAGCAGGCGCTCGACTTCGAGAAGGCGATCTTCCGCAACGTGCCGGTGCTCGACTCGGGCGGCCGCGGTGCGACGACGACGTTCACGCAGCGCGGCATTGGCGACGTGCTCGTCACGTTCGAGAACGAAGTCGCGCTGATGGACACCGGCGCATCGGGCGCACAGTTCGACGCCGTGTATCCGTCGGCGAGCATTCTGGCGGAACCGCCCGTCGCCGTCGTCGACAAGGTCGTCGACAAGAAGGGCACCCGTAAGGTCGCGCAGGCGTATCTCGACTACCTGTACACGCCCGAAGCGCAGGAGATCATCGCGCAACACCACCTGCGCCCGCGCGATGCGAACGTCCTGAAAAAGCATGCGGCCGAGTTCAAGGCGCTGAAGACGTTCAGCGTCGAGCAGGTTTTCGGCAGCTGGGCGAACGCGCAGAAGACCCATTTCGCCGACGGCGGCACGTTCGACCAGGTGATCGTCGACCGGAAGTGACCGCGGCGCGCATCGCGCGCGGGTCCGCATGATGATGACGCAGCCGGCCGCATACGCGGCCGGTTTTTTTTCGGCATCGCGCGGCGGATTGCCGTTGCGCGCCGGCACGCATTCCCGGCCGCCGCCGCGCGTGCTACGCTCATCGCCTTCCTGCAACCGGCGCCGCGCGATGAACGTCGATTCGTCCTCCCCAGCCCCCCGCGGCCGTGGCCGCAAGATCTGGTCGGGCACCCGCCCGGTGATCGCGTACGGGATGCCGCCGCTCGGCTGGCGCGATTTCTACCATCGCGCGCTGACGGTGAGCTGGCCCGTATTCTTCCTGTCGCTCGCGGTGCTGTTCCTGCTGCTCAACGGTGGCTTCGCGACGCTCTACATGCTCGGCAACACGCCGATCGCGAACCAGTCGCCGGCCGGCTTCGGCGGCGCGTTCTTCTTCAGCGTCGAGACGCTCGCGACCGTCGGCTACGGCGACATGCATCCGCAGACCATTTACGCGCACCTCGTCGCGACGTTCGAGATCTTCGTCGGGATGTCGAGCATCGCATTGGCCACGGGGCTCGTGTTCGCGCGCTTTTCGCGGCCGCAGGCGAAGATCCTGTTCGCGCGCAACGCGATCATACGGCCGCTGAACGGCCGGATGACGCTGATGGTGCGCGCCGCGAATGCGCGCCAGAACGTGATTGCCGAGGCGCAGGCGAAGTTGCGGCTGATGCGCGTCGAAGGCACGCACGAGGGTTACTCGCTGCGCAAGATCCATGACCTGGCGCTCGTGCGCAGCGAGCACCCGATCTTCCTGCTCGGCTGGAACCTGATGCACGTGATCGACGAATCGAGCGCGCTGTTCGGCGAGACGCCCGAATCGCTCGCCGCGCGCGACGCATCGTTGCTGATCACGATCGAGGGCTCGGACGAAACGACCGCGCAGGTCATGCAGGCGCGTCACTCATGGGCGCATGGCGAGATCCGCTGGCGTCACCGCTATGTCGACCTGATGCACGACGAAGACGGCATCACGCACATCGACTACACGCATTTTCACGAAGTCGTGCCGATCGACGTCGACACCGACGAGCGCGGCTCGCCGGGCGTGGTGGTCGAAGCGGGCGCGTCGGCGCAGGGGCCGGGCGCACCGTCGTGATCGCGGGGCCCGCCCCGCAAGCGTCACGCGTGCAGCAATCGTGCGGCTTCACGCTGTTCGATCGCAACGGCGCGGCGGAACGCGTCGCGATCCTCGGCGCGTGCGACGTAGTCGCCGAGCACGCCTTCGTGCGGCAGCAAATGTGCGTCGAACGCGATTTTCAACGTACTGGCGAGCAGCAGATCGGCCGCGGTGAACCGGTCGCCGACGAGCCAGGGGTTGTGGGAGAGCGCTTGCGCGAGTGCGCGCTGCACGCGCGTGATGTTGCCCCAGCCGAATGCGACCGGATTGCCCGACGCGCCGGTGAATTTCTCGGCCATCGCCGGTTCGAGGCAGGTCGGCGTGAAGAACATCCACTGGAGGAAACGGCCGCGCAGCGGATCGTCGGGCGCGATGCCGAGCCCGGCGCTCGGGCAGCAGTCGGCGAGGTAGAGCAGCACGGCGCCCGATTCGGCGAACGGCGCGCTGCCGTCGTCGAGCGCGGGCAGCTTGGCCATCGGATTGACCTGCACGAATGCGTCGCTGCCCTGTTCGTGCGAGCGCAGGTCGATCGGCACGAGTTCGTACACCACGCCGATTTCCTCGAGCATCCACAACGCCCGGAATGCCCGGGTCTTCGGCCAGTAGTAGAGCTTCATCGCGCCTCCGCGTTTGGGTGCAGGTGTCGGTCCGGTCGATGCTCAAGCGTACCCGAGCGCAGGAGGTTCGGACAGGGGCGCCCGGCTAGGGGCGCCCGGCCAGGGGCGGTTCGGCTGAGCAGGACCGTTTGAGGCGTTGTATGTCGAGCGTGAGTCGGGCAGAAAATCGGGCAAAACCTGATGGCACAACGAGGTTAAATCATGACTAGTTATATAGAAACTAGTTATGAAATTTCGCAAAAATCCCGGCTGACTGCGGCATCACTACCCCCATGGGCGCCACCGATCCTGCAGCATCCTCGCACATGACCTCGCAGGCATTCGACCACGACCGCCGACGCATCGCGAACACGGAAATCACCGGAGGCAAGTCACGCATGGCAAACGACGATCGCACCACGATCATTCCGCGAAGAACGCCCGAATCGGCGGCCATGGTGGCCGAGGTCAGGCGAGCGATGGCGATCACCGCGCGGCTCAACCGTCTGACGTTCGACGATGCAGCGGAAGTGCGCGCATTGCTCGGCGAACTGATCGGCACGCAGGTGGACGACGGCTTCGTGCTGATCCCGCCGTTTCATGCGACGGGCGGCACCGGCATGAAGCTCGGGCGCAACGTGTTCGTCAACCAGAACTGCACGTTCTACGATCTGGGCGGACTCGAGATCGGCGACGACGTGATGATCGGCCCGAACGTCAGCCTGATCACGTCCGGTCATCCGGTCGAGCCTTCGCGGCGGCGCGACTGCGTCGTCGCGAAGCCGATCGTGATCGAACGGAATGTGTGGATCGGCGCGGGCGCGACGATCATCGGCGGCGTGACGGTCGGCGAGAATTCGGTCGTCGCGGCTGCTGCGGTCGTCACGCGTGACGTTCCGCCGAATACGCTGGTCGGCGGCAATCCTGCGACGGTCATCCGGTCGATTGCGGAATAGCGTCCGCTCGGGAGCACCTGTCGGCGCGACGGGCATCGTCGGACGGATGTGGACAACCGGCCCCGCAGCGACTCGAAACGCTGTGCATTTGAATGGTGAGGGTGCCGCCGAGGCCGTCTGGACAAGCCTTTCCGGCTTTCCCCGGTTACGGTGCGCCGAGGCGTTTGCCGATGTGGACATCGCGATCTCGTCGCGCAACCGGTTGTGGATATCCTCGCCCCGAAGCGACTCGGCGCGCTGTGGATTTCACCGGTGAGGATCGCCGGATGTCGCGCAATACGTGAAGAGGGGTGTGGACAACTCGCCACGAGACGAAGCGAAATGCTGTGAAATTCAACGGTGAGCGTCGCCCCCGATCGCGCGCTGCGCCAGTTCCAGCAAGGCTCGCCGGTCTTTGCCGTGATTCGGGGCGCCGCGCATTCTAACGGAACGCGCGAATGCGTGAGCGAGCCATGCGTGCGTCGCGACGTCGACATCCGGGTCCGGATCCCGATCGAAGGGTCGTGCATTCTAACGGTGAGCGCGAGCACGTGGTCCGAAACGTGCGAATTTCATCGCGCATTCGCGATCTCTCAAGCGACTCGACACGCTGTGGAATTCAATGGTGAGAATGAGCATCCGATTGGCCGGAGGCCCGTCCGGACGCGGCTGTCCGGCCGACGATGTCGTCCGGGACACGTGCCCGATCAGGAGCGCCGTGCGCATTTCAGTGTGGATATCAGGCCGCCGAAACGACTCGTGGCACTGTGTATTTCGACGGTGAGCGTCGGTGGCCGATCGGATGACAAGCCGCTGGGGGCAGGCATTTCCGCCCGCCGGTGCGGGTTGAAACGCGCTTCTAGTTCGATCGGCCGATTCTCTCCGATGTGGATATCCGGTTCCACCGTCCACTCGAAGTCCTGTGTATTTCAACGGTGAGTGCGAAGCGGTAGCCAGGCAGCGTGCATATCCCGGCGTGGATATCCGCGCGACAAACCCACTCCCGACCCTGTGTATTCGAGAGGTGAGGCGCGCAGCGGATCGACGAGATGAGCTGGCCAGGACGTGGATATCCACCGCCAGGACCCACTCGCCGCGCTGTGAATTCCAACGGTGAGCATCGGCGCCCGGGCGAACCGCATGCCGGTTCCGGGTGTGGACATCCCGGCTCCGACGCTACTCGAAACGCTGTGCAATCGAACGGTGAGTACGCGAACCCGGTCGGCAGAGGGGCGCGGCGTTGTGGACATCCGGCGCACCCGACCAATCGGAAGACTGTGCAATTCAACGGTGAGAGTGACCGCCCGAAGTGCCCGAAACCCTTGGCACACGGGGCTTGAGCACCCGCGGCGCGGCCGCGGTGGCGCGATCGACCGCACACCGGTTTCCCCGGCGAGCCACCCGGCCGCCGCGACACCCGCCAACCGGCCCCACGCCACCGCGCGCGAAAACTCTCTCAAATCCCGGCAAAAACCTGCGCAGTTTTTCTCGCTACCGCCCCGACCGAGCAAGAAGAGAAAAAACATTCTCGGCTGCGCACGAAAAAATAGAGCCATTCGCTGCCGCCGGTCACGCGTCGTCCGACGCCCCGCCGCGCAGCCCAGAACAGCACAATCCGGAGACATCCCCCATGACCGCCCGCCTGCCCGTCGACGGCACGCCTGCCCTGTCCGACTACCGACTGACCGACAACCTGACCGCGACGCGCGGCCGGATCTTCCTGACCGGCACGCAGGCGCTGGTCCGCCTGCTGCTGATGCAGCGCGTGGCCGACGCCGAACAGGGGCTCAACACGGCCGGCTTCGTCAGCGGCTATCGCGGCTCGCCGCTCGGCATGGTCGACCAGCAGCTGTGGAAGGCGAAGAAACTGCTCGACACCGGCGGCGTGCGCTTCCTGCCCGCGATCAACGAGGAACTCGGCGGCACGGCCGTACTCGGCACGCAGCGCGTCGAGGCCGATCCCGAGCGCACGGTCGAGGGCGTGTATGCGATGTGGTACGGCAAGGGCCCGGGCGTCGATCGCGCCGGCGATGCGCTGAAGCACGGCAACGCGTACGGTTCGTCGCCGCACGGCGGCGTGCTGGTGGTGGCGGGCGACGATCACGGCTGCGTGTCGTCGTCGATGCCGCACCAGAGCGACTTCGCGATGATCGCGTGGCACATGCCGGTCGTGAACCCGGCGAATATCGCCGACATGCTCGAATTCGGCCTGTACGGCTGGGCGCTGTCGCGCTACTCGGGCGCATGGGTCGGCTTCAAGGCGATCTCGGAAACGGTCGAGTCGGGCTCGACCGTCGACCTCGACGCGCTGCAGACGCAGTGGCCGGCGCCGGAAGGCTTCACGCCGCCGTCGGGCGGCCTGCACAATCGCTGGCCCGATCTGCCGAGCCTGACGATCGAAGCGCGCCTCGCCGCGAAGCTCGATGCGGTGCGCCATTTCGCGCGCACCAACAGCATCGACAAGTGGATCGCGCCGAGCGCGCAGGCGAACGTCGGCATCGTGACCTGCGGCAAGGCGCACCTCGACCTGATGGAAGCGCTGCGCCGTCTCGACCTGACGGTGGCCGATCTCGATGCGGCGGGCGTGCGGATCTACAAGGTCGGCCTGTCGTATCCGCTCGAGATGACGCGCATCGAGACCTTCGTCGACGGCCTCGCCGAAGTGCTCGTGATCGAGGAGAAGGGCCCGGTCATCGAGCAGCAGATCAAGGACTACCTGTACAACCGCACCGAAGGCGCACGCCCGCGCGTGCTCGGCAAGCATGACGCCGCCGGCGCATGCCTGCTGTCCGAACTCGGTGAACTGCGCCCGTCGCGCATCCTGCCGGTGTTCGCCGACTGGCTCGCGCGCCACAAGCCGGCGCTCGACCGCCGCGAACGCGTCGTCGATCTCGTCGCGCCGCAGATCCTGTCGAACGAGGCCGACGCGGTGAAGCGCACGCCGTACTTCTGCTCGGGCTGCCCGCACAACACGTCGACGAAGGTGCCGGAAGGCTCGATCGCGCAGGCCGGCATCGGCTGCCACTTCATGGCGTCGTGGATGGAGCGCGACACGACGGGGCTGATCCAGATGGGCGGCGAGGGCGTCGACTGGGCCGCGCACGCGATGTTCACCAACACGAAGCACGTGTTCCAGAACCTCGGCGACGGCACCTACTTCCACTCGGGCATCCTCGCGATCCGCCAGGCCGTGGCCGCGAAAGCGAACATCACGTACAAGATCCTCTACAACGACGCGGTCGCGATGACGGGCGGCCAGCCGGTCGACGGCAGCATCTCGGTGCCGCAGATCGCGCGGCAGGTCGAGGCGGAAGGCGTGTCGCGCTTCGTCGTCGTGTCCGACGAGCCGGAGAAGTACGACGGCCATCACGGGCTGTTCCCGAAAGGCACGACGTTCCATCACCGCAGCGAACTCGACACGGTGCAGCGCGAGTTGCGCGAGACGCCGGGCGTCACCGTGCTGATCTACGACCAGACCTGCGCGGCCGAGAAGCGCCGCCGCCGCAAGAAAGGCGAATTCCCCGACCCGGACAAGCGCCTGTTCATCAACGATGCGGTGTGCGAAGGCTGCGGCGACTGCGGCGTGCAGTCGAACTGCCTGTCGGTCGAGCCGCTCGAAACACCGCTCGGCCGCAAGCGCCGTATCGACCAGTCGTCGTGCAACAAGGACTATTCGTGCGTGAACGGCTTCTGCCCGAGCTTCGTGACGGTCGAAGGCGCGGCGCTGAAGAAGGCCGCCGGCGCCGCGTTCGACGAAGCGGCGCTCGCCGCGCGCGTCGACGGGCTGCCGGTGCCGGCGACGCATCTCGACGCCGCGCCGTTCGACATGCTCGTGACGGGCGTCGGCGGCACGGGCGTCGTGACGGTCGGCGCGCTGATCAGCATGGCCGCGCACCTCGAAGGCAAGAGCGCATCGGTGCTCGACTTCATGGGCTTCGCGCAGAAGGGCGGCTCGGTGCTGTCGTTCGTGCGGATCGCGTCGAGCGACCGGTGGCTGAACCAGGTGCGCATCGACACCCAGCAGGCCGACGTGCTGCTCGCGTGCGACATGGTCGTCGGCGCGAGCGCGGAAGCGCTGCAGACGGTGCGTCACGAGCGCACGCGGATCGTCGTCAACACGCACCGGATCCCGAACGCGTCGTTCGTGCAGAACCCCGACGCGAACCTGCATGCGGACGCGCTGCTCGAGAAGATGCACCACGCGGCCGGCGACGGCTACCTGTCGAGCTGCGACGCGCAGGCGCTCGCCGCGAAGTTCCTCGGCGATTCGATCGGCGCGAACATCCTGATGCTCGGCTATGCGTGGCAGCTCGGCCTCGTGCCGGTGTCGCTCGCCGCGATGATGCGCGCGATCGAGCTGAACAACGTCGCGGTGCCGATGAACAAGCTCGCGTTCTCGATCGGCCGGATGGCGGCCGGCGACGCGGCGGGCCTCGACGCGTTGTGGAATGCACGCCACGCAGTGGCCACGCACGCCGCGCCGGAGACGCTCGCCGAACTGATCGCCGATCGCGAAGCGCGACTCGACGCCTACGGCGGTGTGCGTTACGTCGAGCGCTACCGTGCGCTCGTGAACGCCGCACGCGCGAAAGGCGACGAAGCGCTGACGCGCGCGGTCGCGACGACGTTCTACCGGCTGCTCGCGGTCAAGGACGAATACGAAGTCGCGCGGCTGTACACGGACGACGCATTCCGCACGGCGCTCGAAGCGCAGTTCGAAGGCGTGCCGGGGCACGCGTACCGCGTGAAGTTCAACCTCGCGCCGCCGACGGTCGCGAAAGCCGGCAGCGACGGCAGCGCGCCGAAAAAGCGTGTGTTCGGCCAGTGGGTGTGGCCGGTGTTCGGCGTGCTGGCGCGCGTGCGCAGCCTGCGCGGCACGTGGCTCGATCCGTTCGGCCGCACCGTCGAGCGCAAGATGGAGCGCGCGCTCGCCGACGACTACGAAACGACGCTCGCGCGTGCGTTCGCCGCGATGACGGCCGGCAATGCGGCGCAGGTCGCGCAACTGGCCGATCTGCACGCGCGGGTGCGCGGCTTCGGTCACGTGAAGGTGCGCAACCTGGCCGGCGTGAAGCGCGCGGAGCGTGAGCTCGCGCTGGCACTCGGCATCGATGCAGCGACCAGCGCGGCGGTGCAGCACGCGCTCGACGAGATGAAGGGCTCGGGCATGCTGAAGGGAATTCCGGTCGTCGTCGCGAAATAACGCGAACGCGAGTGGATATGAAAACGGCGACGCTCGTGCGTCGCCGTTTTTTTACGCGTCTCGGCTGCCGCGCGCCGGCAGCCGCCCGCGCGTCAAAGAATGCCTTTCTTGCGCGTCGACAGCGCGGTTTCCGACAGGTCGATCTCGCGGAGCAGCTTCGTCAGCGTCTCGTCGGAAATCTTGCTGTCGCTGCGCAGCCGGTACAGCGCGGAGCGTTCCGCGCGCACGGCCGCGATCCGCATCTGCAGCTCCATCGTTTCGGCCTGCTTCGCTTCCGCGCGCGGCGTGGGGCCGTCCTCGGCCAGCGCGGAGAGCCGGCGGCGATACTGGTCCATCACGCGCGCGGAGATGTCCGCGCAGCGCGCCGCGCCCGATTCGTCGAGATCGGCCGAGATCGCGTCGTGCGACGAGTCGATCGCGCGGATCGCGGCCTGCGCGGCGGCCGAGCGTGCGACGCGCTCTTCGTCGCCGAGCGGGTTGCGCGTCGAGCGCACGCCGCGCAACAGCAGCGGCAGCCCGATCACCGCGACGATCAGCGAGCCGAGGATCACGGCCGACGCGACGAAGATCGCGGTGTCGCGCCCCGGCAGCGGCGCGCCGTCCGACAGCGCGACGGGAATCGACAGCACGCCGGCGAGCGTGACCGCGCCGCGCACGCCGCCGACCGTCATCACCGCGATCGTGCGCACGCCGGCCATCGTGCCCGCGAGGCCCTGGCGCGCGGCGCGGCGGCTCGCGAACCACCGCAGCAGCCACACCCACGTGAAGCGGATCGCATACAGCGCGAGCATCATCGCGCACACGTTGAAGATCATCCGGCCGACCAGCGCGTCGCTCGTATGGTGCGCGTCGACGAGCGCGCGGCCGATGATGTGCGGCAACTGCAGCCCGAGCATGATGAACACCATGCCGTTGAACACGAACTCGATCATCGCCCACGTGCTTTCGGCGCGTACGCGCGACGCGACGGTGCTTTTGCGCGAGAAGCTCGTGTAATTCATCATCATCCCGGCCGATACGGCCGCGAGTACGCCCGACAGGTCGAGATGCTCGGCGAACAGGTAGGCCGCGAACGGCACGAGCAGCGTCATCACGATGCCGGGCGCCGGGTCGCCTTCCTGCTCGGCGTTCAGGAAGCGCGTCGACAGCGCACTGAACACCCACGACACGATCGCACCCGTCGCGAGCCCGCCGGCGGCGACGATCACGAACGTGACCGACGCGGCGCGCAGCGAAAACACGCCCGTCAGCGCGGCCGCGATCGCGAACTTCAGCGCGACGAGGCCCGACGCGTCGTTCATCAGCGCCTCGCCTTCGAGGATGTGCATCAGTTGCGGCGGGATCCGGCCCTTGCCCGCGATGCCGGACAGCGCGACCGCGTCGGTCGGCGACAGCACGGCCGCGAGCGCGAACGCGATCGGCAGCGGCAACTCGGGAATCAGCCAATGCGCGAAGTAGCCCACTGCGAGTACCGTCATGAACACGAGCCCGAACGCGAGCATCAGGATCGCGCGGCGCTGCAGGTACAGCTCGCGTTTCGGAATCCGCCAGCCGTCCGCGAACAGCAGCGGCGGAATGAACAGCAGCATGAAGATTTCGGGGTCGAACGTGACGTGCAGGTTCAGCTTCGGCCACGCGAGCATCGCGCCGAATGCGATCTGCATCAGCGGCAACGGCAATTGCAAAGGCAGGATGCGCGTGACGGCGCCGGACAGCGCGACGGTCAGCAGCAGGATCAGGACTGTGAAGACGATTTCCATCGATACGGCGAATACGGGGAATGAAACGATCGTACGGAGTGTAGCGTGCCGACGTGACGGCTGCGCTCGAGTGGCCGGTGCGCGCGCACGAAGATGGTGCATCTGGCGTGCGCCACGGTGGTGCGGTGGCCCGGTGCAGCCACATGGCGTACGGGTTGTCGGCACCTTGCACGGAGCTTGCTTGAAGGTGGGCAGCCGCCCGGCATCGACCGGGCAACCGAGGGTCCAACCATGACATTGCACGCACCGTCCGCTGCGCCGGGCGGTACGTGCGAAGGCATCACCAGGAGGAAGGCATGACGATCGTTCAACAGGAGCGTCCGTCCGCCGCGTCGCCGTATCGGTTCGAGCGGGAGATGAGTTCCGGCTTCGAACGTCTGGCCACGCAGCATCACGACCTGACGCTGACGACCGTATTCCAGCCGATATTCAGCCTGTCGCACCAGCGTGCGGTCGGCTACGAGGCGCTGTTGCGCGCGCACGATGCGCTCGACCGCGCGGTGTCGCCGCTCGACGTGTTCGGCGAAGCCGCGCGCCAGGGCGAACTGCTGCAACTCGACCGGCTCGCGCAGGCGCTGCATCTCGAGAACTTCGCACTGCTCGGCGCCGAGCGCGAGTGGCTGTTCCTCAACGTCCATCCGGGCGTGCTGACCGACCCGTTCCAGGCCGCCGCGCTGCTCGCGAACCTGAAGCGGATCGGCATGCCGCCGCGCCGCGTCGTGCTCGAAGTGCTCGAACAGCGCGCGGAAGACGTCGAGCGGCTCGCGGAGGCCGTGCGCGAATTCCGCACGCACGGCTTCCTGATCGCGCTCGACGATTTCGGCGCCGGTCATTCGAACCTCGAACGGATCTGGCAGTTGAACCCGGACATCGTGAAGCTCGACCGGATCATGCTCTCGCACGCGGCGCACCGCACGGGGCTCACCGCGATCCTGCACGGGCTCGTCACGCTGCTGCACGAGGCCGGCAAGCTCGTGCTCGTCGAAGGGATCGAGACCGAGCACGAGGCGCAGATCGCGCTGTCGTGCGAGGCCGATTTCGTGCAGGGCTACTACTTCGGACGCCCGGCGCCGGGGCTGCCCGACAGCGCGACCGCGACGGGCTGCATCGGCGAGCTGACCGAGCGCTTTCGCCAACAGACCGAAGCGCGCGAGCGGCGCGACGCGCAGCGGCTCGCGCCGTACCTGCGCGCGTTCGAGCGGGCGGCCGAGCGTCTCGCGGCCGGCGAGCCGCTCGACGAGGTGTGCTGGAACTTCCTCGCGCTCGACGCGGCCGCGCGCTGCTTCCTGCTCGACGCGCACGGCCGCCAGTCGGGCCGCAACGTCGTGCTGCGCGCCGATCGCGCGCTCGCCGAGGCGCGCTTCTCGCCGCTCGCGGACGCGCAGGGCGCGAACTGGCTGCGCCGGCCGTATTTCCGTTCGGCAATCGCCGAGCCGGGGCGCGTGCAGGTCACGCGGCCGTACCTGTCGATCAACGAGGCGCAGCCGTGCGTGACGCTGTCGGTGGCCGTGCGCGTCGGCGATGCGCAGCGCGTGCTGTGTGGCGATATCGACTGGGTCGACGACGAAGCGGACGCCGCCTAGCGCCGCACGGATCGCATGCAGCCACCGGGGGCGCGGCGGCGCGGCTGACGTACGCGCCGGCCCGCACGCTGGCGCCTGTCGCGCAGCTCGGCTAGGATGCGCGAATTGTCCTGACGATTCGCGGGCCGCCCATGAACCGAAACGCCGCTTCTTCCGTCCTCCTCGAAGTGATCGCCACGACCGTCGGCGATGCGAAGGCCGCCGCCCGCGCGGGCGCCGACCGCCTCGAGCTCGTGACCGCGATCACCGAAGGCGGGCTGACGCCGAGCGTCGGCCTGATCGAGGCCGTCGTGGCCGCCGTGCCGATTCCCGTCAACGTGATCGTGCGCCCGCATAGCCGGTCGTTCGTCTATGACGCCGACGACCTGCGCGTGATCGAGCGCGATGTGCGCGCGGCCGTCGCGGCCGGCGCGAACGGTGTCGTGTTCGGCGCGCTCGACGCGCGCGGCGACGTCGATCTCGGCGCGCTGGCCCGCGTCGCGGCCGCCGCCGACGGCCGTTCGCTCACGTTCCACCGCGCGTTCGACGTCGCGCGCGATCTCAACGCCGCGTTCGACGCATTGCTGCGCGTGCCGGCCGTCACGTCGGTGCTGACGTCGGGCGGCCATCCGTCGGTGCTCGACGCGGTCGCGACGATCACGCGGCTCGTGCGGCAGGCGGCCGGCTCGACCTGCACGGTGCTGGCGGGCTCGGGGCTCACGATCGACGCGGTCGGCGATTTCGTCCGTGCGACCGGCGTGCGCGCAGTGCATTTCGGCTCGGGCGTGCGGCCGCGCGGCGAGGTGCTGGCGCCCGTCGACGAGCAGCGCGTCGAGCGCGTGCGCGCGGCGCTCGACGGCGCGGCGGCGCACGTGTGACGTGCCCCGGGCGGCGGCCGCTGCCGCACGCGCCGGCGCCACGCAACAGAACATGAATCGCGAGAGAGGGCCACATGACCGACGCAACACACGACGAGCAGGACGGCGCGGACGATGACGCCGCGCCCGGCTGGGACGCGATCGACGGCGCACTCGCCCGCCTCTATCCGGGCCAGGAGCCGAAGCACTACGGCACGCTGGTCAAGTGGCGGCTCGGCGGTCCCGATCCGCTCGACGGGATCAGCGTGTGGAAGCGCGCGGAGCCCGTCTCGCACTGGCATTTCGTTACGTACGGGTTGAGCGAGCTGTATGCGAAGGAGTCCGACGATCCGGCCGTCAGCGGATTCGGGTTCGAGCTGACGATGCGCGTCGCGTGCGCGGCCGGCGATGCAGAGCCGCCGCGCTGGGTGTTCAGCTTCCTGCAGAATCTCGCGCGCTACGTGTTCCAGAGCGGCAACGCATTCGACGACGGTCACTGGATGACGGCCAACGGCCCGATCGCGCTCGATACCGGCACGGCGCTCTGCTCGATGGGGTTCGTGTTCGATCCGGAACTGCCGGCGATCGACACGCCGTATGGCCGCCTCGCGTTCCTGCAGGTGGTCGGGCTGACGCTTGACGAAGAGCGTGCCGCGAAGCGCTGGCGCACGCGCGCGCTGCTCGACACGCTGGCGCCGCACATGCCGCTCTGGGTGACCGATCTGGGTCGCGCGTCGCTGCTCGAGCGCGCGGACGTGCGCGAGCAGGTCGACGCTGGCACGCAGCGCGACGGCTCGGCGAGCGGCTACCTGTTCACCGACGTGCTCGGATGGGACACGCGCAAGCGGCTGCTGCGCGCGCCCGTGATCGAGATCACCGTCGGCGCGCGGCAGGTCGAGGAACTCGTCGTGTTGCTGCCGTTGCGGCTGCCGTTCGACCGCCCGTTCCGCCTGGTCGGTCACGATGGCGCGGTGCGGTTCGTGCACGGCGACGCGAACGGCGTGACCGACGAAGACGGCACGCTGACGCTGCGCCTGACCGACGCGACGGTGCAGGCGCTGGCGCGCACGCTGAAGCCGCGCGCCGGCGAGTATGCGATCGACGGGCTCGACGGCGTGCGCTGGCGGGTCGAGAAGACGGTGATCCGCGACGCGAAGGGCAACCCGGTGCAGACGATCGGCTGAGCCGCGGCCGCGCCGTCGCGGGCGCGGCAGCGTCACGTATTCCGCACGAACCAGGTCCGCTTGGCGGTGCCGAGCAGCGCGCGATAGACGACCCACGACGCGACGAAGGTCGCCGGCGCCGACAGCGACGCGGCGAACCCGGTCGCCTGGTTCAGTGCGAGCCCCGCGAACGCGCCCGCGAACCACGCGGTCAGCCCGCCGGGATTGAACACCGGCACATGTGCGTCGCGGCATTCGACATCGTCGCCGACGAGCTGCCCGTAGCGCGCGGACAGAATGTGCGCGAGCGCGACACCGACCCACGCGACGACGAAGATGCCCTGGTACGCGAGCGCCTGCAGGATCCGCGAGAAGATGTCGGCCATCATCAGCGCATAGACGACCGCGCCGACCACGAGCGCCCACACGAACTTCGGCGCGCGCAGCCCGGCGACCTTCTGGAAGAACGCCTGCATGTTGACGGTCGCGAGGTAGTAGTTCGCGGTGTTGATGCGCGACTGCGTGACCCACACGAACAGCAGCCCCCACACGCCCATCAGCTTCAGCAGCGCGAGCACGACCGACACTTCCGACAGCGTGCCGAGCCCGGGAATCGTGCTGACGAGATAGATGCCGGCAGCGCCGTTGACGAGGAACGTGACGAGATAGAACGGCATCCCGAAGTTGAAGCGGCCGTGATAGCGGGCGTCCTCCTTGCGGCCGAAGCGCGCGTAGTCGAACGTGAACATCATCAGCACCCACACGCCCATGTAGTAGACGAAGCACTGCCACCAGCCGCCGGCCGGTGCGCCGCCCGCCGGCCCGAAATCGAGCCATGCGGCGTGATAGCCGTACTCGGCCGTCGCGAGCCCGACCGCCGCGAGCAGCCCGAGCAGGTAGAACGGCAGCAGCACGCCGTTGAACTTGTCGAGCCAGTGCTGCACGCTGCCGAACACGAGCGGCACGCTGTAGCAGACGACGATCAGCGCGGCCCACTTGTAGTCGAGCGACGGAAACTGGTGATGCGCGGCGACCGCGATCACCGAGCCCTCGAACACCGCGTAGTAGATCGCCGTCGCGAAGAAGATCAGCGTCGCGAGCGCGGCCCCCGCGCTGCCGAACAGCACGCGCGAGAACAGTGCGACCGACAGGCCGGTGCGCATCGCATAGCGGCTGATGATCGAATTGACGACGCCGTACGACACCACCGACAGCGCCATGCCGATCAGCGCGTTGCGTGCGCCGTAGGTGAGCGCGAGCGTCGCGCCGACGACGATGTAGAACACCGCGCTGCACACGGCCCACCACGCCATCGTCAGCGAGAAGGGCGGCATGCGCGCGTGATCGGGAATGGCGAGCGTCGACAGGTCGAGATCCTCGTCGGTGCGGGCCTGAGCCAGGTTGGCCATGAGCGTGCTCCTCGATGAGCAAAACAGCGGACGACGTCTGGGCCGCGGCAGGTGCGATCCGCGGGGTTGCCCCGACGTCGGGCGGGCAACCGGTCCGGCAGAAACGGCGCGCGAGCGTCCCCGCCGCGCCGCGCGCGGCCGCACGGGCGGGAAACGAAAGCGAAGGATGAAAGCGGCGGGCGCGAACGGCGCCCGGCACGGTGGCCGGGCGTCCGGCGCTCAGTCCTGCAGCACGGCGCGCAGCAGCGCGAGGCGACGCTGGTACTCGCGGCGCGCCGCGAGCGCATCGGCCATCGTCACGCGCACGAAGCGCGCGCGATGGTTCGGCTGCATCTGGCCGATCAGGTCCATGTCGGCGCTGATGACGGTGCCGATCGTCGCGTAGCCGCCGCCCGACACCGCGTCGCGATGCAGGATGATCGGCTCGAGCCCGGCCGGCACCTGGATCGAGCCGATCGGGTAACACGCGTCGACGATGTTCGACGGATCGGCGCCCGCACCGAACGGCTGTTCGCGCGGCCGGAACTGCAGCGCTCGCCCGTTCTTGTAGCGGTAGCCGATGCGGTCGGCTTCGGGCGCGACCGTCCATTCGTCGTCGAAGAACGTGTGTGCCGATGCGTCGGTGAGCCGGTAGTGGTACAGGCCCGTCAGCACGCGCAGTTCGACCTGGCTGTCGAGCGGCCGGACGACAGCCGCCGGCAGCTCGCGCCCTTCGCGATGCATGCCGCGCGCGGCGCCGATCGGC
Organism: Burkholderia sp. BCC1999; assembly: GCF_905339975.1. NCBI lineage: Bacteria > Pseudomonadati > Pseudomonadota > Betaproteobacteria > Burkholderiales > Burkholderiaceae > Burkholderia > Burkholderia sp. BCC1999. Next base: position 58,661 of record NZ_CAJPHP010000025.1, read on the forward strand.
AGCCGGTCGCCCTTCTGCAGGCGCCGGCCTGCGTGGCCGCCGATCGCGCCGAGTGTGTAGGTCGAGCGGCTGCCGAGCACGACCGGCACGTCGATGCCGCCCGCGACGGCCACGTAGGCCCGTGCACCGCCCTTCACGTAGCTGAACGACAGCACGCTGCCCGCACGGATGCGCAGCGCGATGTTGCAGCACTGCCCGACGCCGTCGATCTTCGGCGTCATCTCGGCGCCCGTGACGGCGATGAGTGCGTCCGTATGGAACAGCAGCTCCGGGCCGAGCAGCGTGCATTCGAGCACGGCCGCCTGTTCGGGATTGCCGACCAGCAGGTTCGCCGCGCGCGACGCGTACTGGTCGAGCGAGCCCGACGGCGGGATGCCGACGTGGTAGTAGCCTTGCCGGCCCGTATCCTGGACCGACGTCGCGAGGCCGGGCTTGATGACCTCGATCAGGTTGTGCGCGTCAGCTGGCATGCAGCACCTCGACGAGAGAACGGTTGACCGCATCGGGATCGCGCAGGAACGCGTCGAGCGAGAATTTCACGGGGCGCACGCGCAGCGAGAACGTGCCCGCTTCGACGGCCGCCACCGCGGCGTCATAGGCGTCGCGATCGATGGGCTGGAACTTCACGATGTCGCCGGGCCGGAAGAACACCATGAAATCGCGCAGGTAGTCGAGCTGCTGCGCGGGATCGAAGATCGGCGCCGGCGTCACGCCGAACATCTGGTAGCCGCCCGCACCGCGTACCGAATAGATGCAGCCGAAGCAGCCGCCGTGGCCGACCGTCAGCTTCGGCGTGTCGGTGCGCGGGCGCAGGTATTTCGGCACTTCGAGCTGGCGTTCGCGCTCGACCATCTGGTACATGAACGGCAGGCCCGCGACGAAGCCGACCATCGACACGAACCACGGCGAACCAGAGTGCGCGGCGATGAAGTCGTCGATGTCGCGCTTGCCGTTGATCCGCGCCGCATATTCGAGATCGGTCGACGACGGGTCCTGGTGACGCTCGCGAAACCGCATCAGCGTCTCGTGTGTCCACGGGTCGTTGTAGAGCACCGGCACCTCGACGATGCGCGTGTCGAGTTCGAGCGGCGCGTCGCCGACCTCGGCCTCGATCGTCTTCAGCAGTGCGACGAGCGCGTCGGGCTCGATCACGTCCGGGTCGTAGCGCACCTGGTAGGACGCGTTCGCCGGGCAGATTTCGGTGATGCCCGGCACCGCGCGCCGCTGCAGCTCGCGCGTGATCGCCGTGCCCTTGAAGAAGGCGTCGAGCGACATCGCCTCGCTGATCTCGACGAACACGAATTCGTCGCCGCCGAACGTATAACGGGTCGTCACAGGGCCTCCCCGACGCGCGCGGCGTCCGCGGTTTCGGGCTGCCGGGCGGCGGCCGTCGCGGCCTCGCGCCATTGCGGCATCCATGCTTCGAGAAAATTCGTGTGATAGCGGCCCGCGCGCACGTCATCGTCCGCGAGCAGCGCGGCGTGCAGCGGCGCGGTGGTCTTCAGGCCGCCGACGTGCAGCTCGCCGAGCGCGCGCGACAGGCGCCGCAGCGCGGCGGCGCGGCTCTCGTCGTGCACGATCAGCTTCGCGAGCAGCGAATCGTAGAACGGCGGCACGACGTAACCCGGATAGAGCAGCGAATCGACGCGCACACCGGGGCCGGTCGGCCACACCAGCTCGTCGATCCGGCCGGGATTCGGGCGGAAATCCTGCAGCGGATCTTCCGCGTTGATCCGGCATTCGAGCGCCGCACCGCGCATCGCGATGTCCGGCTGCGCGAACCGCAGCGGTTCGCCGTCGGCGATGCGCAGCGTCTCGCGCACGAGATCGATGCCGGTGATCGCCTCGGTCACCGGATGCTCGACCTGGATGCGCGTGTTCATCTCGATGAAGTAGAACTCGCCGCGCGCGTCGTCGAACAGGTATTCGAGCGTGCCCGCGCTGCGGTAGCCGACTTCGCGCGCGAGGCGCGTGGCCGACGTGCACAGCGCGTCGCGCTGCGCCGGCGTGAGCGACGGCGACGGCGCTTCCTCGAGAATCTTCTGGCGGCGGCGCTGCAGCGAACATTCGCGCTCGAACAGATGGACGACGTTGCGGCCGTCGCCGAGCACCTGCACCTCGATGTGCCGGGCGCGCGCGATGAAGCGTTCGAGATAGACGCCGCCGTCGCCGAACGCGGCCTGCGCCTCGCGCTGCGCGAGCGGCAGCTCGGCGTCGAGCTGCGCGGCGTCGTGCGCGACGCGGATGCCGCGCCCGCCGCCGCCCGCGGCCGCCTTGATCATGATCGGATAGCCGATGCGCGCGGCGACTGCGCGAGCCTCGTCGAGCGACTGCACGACGCCGTCGCTGCCGGGCACCGTCGGCACGTTCGCACGCCGCGCGGTGTCACGGGCGCGCGCCTTGTCGCCCATCGTCGCGATGACCCGCGAGTCCGGCCCGACGAAGATCAGCCCGGCCGCCTCGACCTGCGCGGCGAACGCGGCATTTTCGGACAGGAAGCCGTAGCCGGGATGGATCGCGTCCGCGCCGCATTGCCGCGCGGCGTCGAGGATCGCGGCAGGATTCAGATAGCTTTTCGCCGCATGCGACGAGCCGATGTGGATCGCCTCGTCGGCCATGCGCGCGGCGAGGCTGTCGCGGTCGGCGTCGCTGACCACGGCGACCGCGCGCATGCCGAGTTCGCGCGCCGCGCGGATCACGCGCACCGCGATCTCGCCGCGATTCGCGACCAGCACGGTCTTGATCCGCGACGGGCGATAGAACGTGTCGGGGGAGGTTGCCGGCTTCATCGCGTCACCCCTCGATCCGCATCAGTACCTGGCCCGCGTCGACCGGTTCGCCGTCTTCGACGAGCAGCTCGACGACGCGGCCGGCCGCGTCGGCTTCGATCTCGGTGAACTGCTTCATCACTTCGACGAGGCCGACCACGGCGCCCGCGGCGACCGTCGCATCGACCGCGACGTAGTAGGCCGCATCGGGCGACGGGCGCCGGTAGAACGTGCCCGGCAACGGGCTGACGATATCGTGCAATGCCATCTGGCGTCTCCTTGAATCGGGTTCAGTGATGGGCGGCGAGCGGTCGCGGGCCCGCGGTCCGGATGCCTTCGCGGACCAGCGCATCGCGCGTCGCGCGGACGAGATCGAGCGCGCCCGGCGTGTCGCTGTGGATGCAGACCGAATCGAAATCGATGTCGATGTCGTCGCCGTCGATCGTGCGCACCTTGCCGTCGATGCACGCGCGCAGCACCTTGTCGGCTATCTGCTGCGGGTCGAGGCGGCCGACGCGGCGCGTGAACACGATCGAGCCGCTGCGGTCGTAGTCGCGGTCGGCGTAGAACTCGCGGATCACCGGCTGTTCGTACTCCATTGCCACGCGATAGGTGACCGATGCTTCCATGCAGTAGAGCCACAGGCCGGGGTCGACGCGCTGCAGTGTCTCGATCAGCAGCCGCGAGAACGCTTCGTTGGATGCCGCATGCATGTAGAGCGCGCCGTGCGGCTTGACGTGCTGCAGGCTCACGCCGTTCAGGCGCGCGAACTCGCGCAGCGCGCCGAGCTGGTACAGGATGTCGTGGACGAGCGCCTGCGGCGTTTCGGCGATCGCGCGGCGGCCGAAGCCGACCAGATCGCGAAAGCCCGGATGCGCGCCGATCCCGACGCCGGCGTCGCGCGCGAGCTGCACCGTGCGCGCCATGATGTTCGGATCGCCGGCATGAAAACCGGTGGCGATGTTCGCCGAGCTGATGAGCGGCATGATCTGCTCGTCGACGCCGTCGCCGATCGTCCACGGGCCGAAACCTTCGCCCATGTCGGAATTCAGGTCGACACTGTGCTTCCTCATACGGTTCGTTCCTCCAGGTTCTCCGGTCTCGTTTGCGCCGGGGCGCGGGCCGAAACCGTGTTGAACGCAGGTTAGCCGTGCGGGGTGCGTCAAAATAGTTCTATTTTTATATGCGACCGTATCGATTTTTCAGATACTGTGCGAATCGGCCGCGCAGCGCCGCCACAGGCCGGTGCGCGCGGGTCGGGCGGCCACCGATTGCCGCCGGCGGGGCGGTTGATATGATGTTTGCCGTGTGCCCATCAGTTTTCCACCGGACATGGCCCTGACTCTCAGACAGCTCAAGTACTTCGTCGCGACCGCCGAGCTCGGACAGATCTCGCAGGCCGCGATCCAGCTCACGATCTCGCAGTCGGCCGTGACGAGCGCCATCAAGGAGCTGGAGGACAGCCTCGGCACGCAGCTGTTCCTGCGCACGTCGGCGGGCGTGACGCTCACGGATACCGGGCGGCGCTTTCTCAATCATGCGTACACGATCCTGTCGTCGGTCGACGAGGCGATGCGGATCCCGAACCTCGAAAGCACGCTGACCGGCACGCTCGCGATCGCCGCGAGCTACACGGTGCTCGGCTACTTCCTGCCGCATCACGTGTTGCGGTTGAAGACGCTCTATCCGCGCCTGACGATCCATCTGCATGAACTGAACCGCGAGTCGATCGAGGAAGGGCTGATCGCCGGCCGCTACGACATGGCCGTGCTGCTCACGTCGAACGTGTCGAATCCCGAGCTCGTGCTGGAGCCGGTGATCCATTCGGTGCGCCGGCTGTGGGTCGGCGCGCATCATCCGCTGCTCAGGCGCGAGAGCGTCACGTTCGCGGAGGTCGCACACGAGCCGTTCGTGATGCTGACGGTCGACGAGGCCGGACAGACGGCGCTGCGCTACTGGAACGAGACGCCGTACCGGCCGAACGTGATCCTGCGCACGTCGTCGGTCGAGGCCGTGCGCAGCATGGTCGCGAACGGCAGCGGCGTCGCGATCCTGTCCGACATGGTGTATCGCCCGTGGTCGCTCGAAGGGCGGCGTATCGAGACGATCGTGCTGCGCGACCCGGTGCCGCCGATGAGCGTCGGCCTCGCGTGGCGCAAGAACATCGAGTTGAGCCCCGCGATGCATGCGGTGCGCGACTATTTCCGGCACACGTTCATGGAGCCGCGCGCGCTGGGCGGCGCGACCTGAATGCGCGGCGAATCCGCATGAAAAAAAGCCGGGACGCATCCCGGCTTTGTTGTGTGGCGGACGAATCCGCCGTGCGTTGCGCTTACGCGCTGGCCGACATCGCGTCCGCGTCGCTCGCGCGGATGCCGAGGCGTTCGAACAGCGCGCGATCCTTCTGCGATTGCGGGTTGCTGGTCGTCAGCAGCTGGTCGCCGTAGAACATCGAGTTCGCGCCGGCGAGGAAGCACATCGCCTGCAGCCCGTCGTCGAGCTGCTCGCGGCCGGCCGACAGGCGCACGACGGCCTTCGGCATCGTGATGCGCGCAACGGCGATCGTGCGCACGAACTCGAACGGGTCGAGCGGCGCGGTGCCTTCGAGCGGCGTGCCTTCGATCGCGACGAGGTTGTTGATCGGCACCGAATCCGGATACGGGTTCAGGTTCGCGAGCTGCGAGATCAGGCCCGCGCGTTCGCGGCGCGATTCGCCCATCCCGATGATGCCGCCGCAGCACACGTTGATGCCGGCGTCACGCACGCGGTCGAGCGTGTCGAGGCGGTCCTGGTACGTACGCGTCGAGATCACCTGGCCGTAGAACTCCGGCGACGTGTCGAGGTTGTGGTTGTAGTAGTCGAGGCCCGCGGTCGCGAGCTGCTGCGCTTGTTCGTCCTCGAGCATGCCGAGCGTCATGCAGGTTTCGAGGCCGAGTTCCTTCACGCCGCGCACCATCTCGGTCAGCGCCGGCATGTGACGCTCCTTCGGGTTGCGCCACGCGGCGCCCATGCAGAAGCGGCTCGCGCCGTTCGCCTTCGCCGCGCGCGCGGCGTCGAGCACCGCGTCGACGTCCATCAGCTTCTCGGCCTTCAGGCCCGTGTCGTGATGCGACGACTGCGAGCAGTAGCCGCAATCTTCCTCGCAGCCGCCCGTCTTGATCGACAGCAGCGTCGACAGCTGCACCGCGTTCGCGTCGAAGTGCTCGCGATGCACCTGCTGCGCGCGGAACAGCAGGTCGTTGAACGGCAGTGCGAACAGCGCGACGACGTCGGCGACGCGCCAGCGCTGCGAGGCCGGTGCAGCCACGGGAATCGCGTCGGGTTGCACGGCGGCGGTCTGGGCTTGGGTCATTTCGGTTTCCTGTCCTGGGCGGGATTGGGGGGTCGGTTGGGTCAATGCTGCGCAGCGCGCAGCGTTTCGACGAGCGCGGCGATGTCGAGCATCGCCGCTGCGGATTCGGGGGTGGCCGGGCTCATGTGCGGAATGCGGCCGAGCAGCGGCGCGCCGTGCTCGCGCGCGAGCCAGTCGCGCATCGTCGCGACGTTCTCGTCGGGGAACGACATGGCCGGGTCGACGTGGTTCGCGACCCAGCCCGCGAGCGTGAGGCCGCGTTGGCGAATCGCGTCGGCGGTGAGCAGCGCGTGGTTGATGCAGCCGAGCCGCACGCCGACCACGAGCACGACCGGCAGGCCGAGCGCGACCGCGAGATCGGCCATGTCCTGCGTGTCGTTCATCGGTACGCGCAAGCCGCCGGCGCCTTCGACGACGACGATATCCGCGCGCGTCAGCGCTTCACGATGGCACCTGACGATCGTGTCGATGTCGAGCGTCACGCCTTCCCGCGCGGCGACGATATGCGGCGCGGCCGGTGCCTTCAGCAGGAACGGTGTGCGCAGCTCCGGCGGCAGCACGACGTTCGCGGCCGCGTCGAGCTGGTCGGCGTCCTCGTTGCGCCAGACGCCGTCGCGTTCGTACGCGCCGGCCGCGACGGGTTTCAGCGCGGCCGCGCGCAGGCCGTGCCGCGCGAAGCCGTGCAGCATCGCGGCCGAGACGAAGGTCTTGCCGATTTCGGTGTCGGTGCCGGTGACGAACAGGGAGAGCGGGGCGGCGTTCATGCTGCGGCCTCGCTGGCTTCGATCAATGCGGCTTCGAGCCGTGCGAGATCGTCGAACGAATGCGCGGCCGACAGCGACACGCGCAGCCGCGACGTGCCGGCGGGCACCGTCGGCGGCCGGATCGCGGGCACCCACAGGCCGTGCGCGTCGAGCGCGCGCATCGCCGTGAGCGTTGCGTCGTTGCTGCCGATCACGAGCGGCTGCACGGCCGTGTGCGAATCGACCGGCTGCCAGCGCGTGTTGCGCAGCAGCGCGCGCGTGCGCTCGATCAGCGCGGCGAGATGCGTGCGGCGCGCGTCGCCTTCGTCGCCGGCGATCACCTTCAGGCTTGCTGACACCGCATGCGCGACGGCTGGCGGTGCGGCCGTCGTGAAGATGTAGCTGCGCGCGCGCTGGATCAGCCATTCGATCACGGTTTCATGCGCGATCACGAATGCACCCGCGACGCCGGCCGCCTTGCCGAGCGTGCCGACGTACACGAGATTCGGCGAACGCAGCGTGGCGGCCGCGAGCGCGCCGCGGCCCTGCGGGCCGAGCACGCCGAAGCCGTGCGCATCGTCGACGACGAGCCACGCACCGTGGCGTTCGGCCAGTGCGACGAGCTCGGCGAGCGGCGCGACATCGCCATCCATGCTGAACACGGTGTCGCTGACGATCAGTTTCGTTTCGGCGTCCGATGCGTCGAGCAGCGCGGCGAGCGCGGCCGTATCCGCGTGCGGATAGACCTGCACGTTCGCGCGCGACAGGCGCATGCCGTCGATCAGCGACGCGTGGTTCAGCGCGTCGGAGAAGATCGTCGCGCCTTTGCCGGCGAGCGCCGTCATTGCGGCGAGGTTCGCCATGTAGCCGGTGCTGAAGTACAGCGCGCGCGGGGCATCGGAGAAGCCGCCCGCGAAGCCCGCGAGTTCGTCCTCGAGCGTGGCGTGCGCGCGCGAATGGCCGCCGAGCAGGTGCGAGCCGCCGCTGCCGGAGCCGTAGCGCTGCGCGCCTTCGGCGAAGGCGGCGACGAGCGCCGGATGCGCGGCGAGGCCGAGGTAGTCGTTGCTGGCGAAGCCGATGATCTCGCGGCCGTTCACGGTCATGCGTGCGTCGCACGCGGTGTCGGCGATGCGGCGCACGCGGCGCAGTCCCTGGGCGTCGAGATCGGCGAGGCCGCGTTGCAGGGTGTCGAGCAGGCTCATCGGCCGATTTCCTCCAGCGTGGCGTCGAGCGTGTCGCGCGTGCGCTGCGCGAGCCATGCGATGTCGTCGTCGCTCATCACGTACGGCGGCATCAGGTACACGGTCGTGCCGATCGGGCGCAGCAGCAGCTCGCGCTCCAGCGCGCGTTCGAAGAAGCGCCGCGAGAAGCCGCGTGCCGCGTCGCTGTCGAGTGCGACGTCGAATGCGAACAGCGTGCCGCGTTCGCGCAGGTGGCGCACCTGTGGATGCGCATCGAGGGAGCCAAGCGCGGCGCGCATCGTTGCCGATTTGCGCGCGTTGCTCGCGAGCACGTCGTCGCGCGCGAACAGGTCGAGCGTCGCGACCGCCGCGCGGCACGCGAGCGGGTTGCCCGTGTACGAATGCGAGTGCAGGAAGCCGCGCGTCGTGTCGTCGTCGTAGAACGCCGCGTACACGTCGTCGCGCGTGAGCACGAGCGACAGCGGCAGGTAGCCGCCGCTGATGCCTTTCGACAGGCACATGAAATCGGGCCAGACGCCGGCCTGCTCGCACGCGAAGAAGGTGCCCGTGCGGCCGCAGCCGACCGCGATCTCGTCGGCGATCAGGTGCACGCCGAATTCGTCGCACAGCGCGCGCAGCCCGCGCACGTACGACGGATCGTGCATCGCCATGCCGGCCGCGCACTGCACGAGCGGCTCGACGATCAGCGCGGCGATCCGGTCGCCGCGTTCGATGAACAGGCGCCGCACATCCTCGAGCGCGCGGCCCGCGACGTCGGCGGCCGTCTCGCCCGGCAGCGCGCCGCGCGCATCGGGCGACGCGACGACGTGCGCGTGGCGGATCAGCGGGTCGTACGCATCCTTGAACAGCGCGACGTCGGTCACGCCGAGCGCGCCGATCGTCTCGCCGTGATAGCTGTTCGCGACGCAGACGAATTCCTGCTTGTTCGCGCGGCCGCGGTTGCGCCACGCGTGGAAGCTCATCTTCAGCGCGATCTCGACGGCCGACGCGCCGTCCGATGCGAAGAACGCGTGGCCGAGCGTGCGCGCGGTGAGTGCGTGCAGCCGCTCGGCGAGCTCGATCGCGGGCTCGTGCGTGCAGCCGGCGAGCATCGCGTGCTCGAGCGTGTCGAGCTGGTCCTTCAGCGCCGCATTGATGTCCGGGTTCGCATGGCCGAACAGGTTGACCCACCACGAGCTGATCGCGTCGAAGTAGCGGCGGCCGTCACGGTCGTACAGCCACACGCCCGCGCCGCGCGCGACGGGGACGAGCGGCAGGCGCTCGTGATGCTTCATCTGGGTGCAGGGATGCCAGACCGCGCGCAGGCTGCGCGCGACCCAGTCGTCGGTGGCTGGCGTACTCAAGGCGACTCCGGGGGGTAAAACGACCGCGCGGCATCGAAGGGATGCCGCGCGGCGGGACACGAAACGCGCTGAGATTAGCGTGTTCCGCGGGACGTTGCACTAGCGGTTACAAACCCCGCGAAGCCTTGCTGGACGGGAGTTCGGTGCAGTTCGGGGGTGCTCGGAACCGAACGCGGCGGATGCGGGGAAATGACCGTAGTTGACGACGTTCGAGTGAGCCCCCCTGACAGAAAAAAATCGCGGGCCGCGCGCCGGCAAGACCGGGAAAAACGGGGATCGAAGGCGGGCGCGGTGGTGCGGGGTGACGTCACACCCGCAAGGCAGCGGCCGAATGGTCTACGGAATCAGGGGCGAAAACGGGCGGCCGGAACGGCAGGCGAGACGGCGCGTGGCGTGGCCGCAAGCGGAAGAAAAGTGGAAGAAGAAACCGGATCGGACGGAAAGTGGCGCAGCGGAGGCCCCGCCGCGCGTCAGCGCGAAGCCAGTGCGTGCATATCGGTGTCGCGGGTGTCGCGCGTGCTGGCGTCGCCGTTGTCGGCCGTCTGCGTCGTGTTCCACACCACACGGTCGTTGACCGCGTACAGCCGGCACGCGCCCGCGCCTTGCTTCGCGCAGTTGTCGAGTGCGAGTGCCATCGGATCGTCGCCGCCTTCAGCCCACGACCAGGCGCCTTCGGACGACACCGCGAACGCGCGGCTCGGATGCTGGTTCAGGAAGCGGCGATAGCCTTCGCGGCCGGCTTCGTCGACATACGGCACCGCGCTGACCGCATCGATCGACGCGTAGCCGGTGGCCTTCGGTTCGTGCGGATTTGCGACCGCATAGTGCACCGAGGTCGGCAGGTTCAGTTGCGCGAGGAACGCGCTGACGGCCGGCCACCACACGGGCACGCCGTCGCGATCGACGATCAGCCGGTGCGCGTCGTCCTTGTAGCGGCCGAAATCGATGAACTGCGCCTGCGTGCCGTGCGACACGTACGCGTCGTGCATTTGTGCGACGAGTGCGGGCGTCCAGACCGAATCGTTGTCGCCGTACAGCCACAGCGACCGCACGGCCGTGTGCGCGCCGTACTGGTCGAACGCATCGACGAGATTGCGCTGCCAGCCGTCGCACAGGTCCTGGCGCAGCCCGCCGGAGAAATTGATGATGCCGCGCACGCCCGGTGCGGCTTCGGTGCCGTACGCGACCGATGCGAGGCCGCCGTGCGACGTGCCGGCGACGACGATGCGCGACGCATCGACGTACGGCTGGTGCGACATGTAGCGTACCGTCGCGTCGACGTCGGCCGCCTGCGCGAGGCCGTTCTTGCCGACGTTGCAGCCTTCTTGCTGGTAGGTGCCGCCCGAGCCGGCGAAGCCCTGGCGGTTCGGCGCGATCACCGCATAGCCGCGACGCACGAATTCGCGCGCGAACGCGAGCGGCCGGCTGCGCGGCTGCAGATGGAGATCGCCGGTGTTCTTGCCGTGATTGAAGACGACGAGCGGGAACGGGCCGGGGCCGTCCGGCTTGAAGAGCGTCGCCTCGAGCGTGATGGAGCCCGAAGCATCGGCCGGGATGCGGAGAATCTGTTCGTTGAGGTCGGCCGCGACCTGCGGCAGGTTCGAGTCGCCGTAATCGAAGCGCTCGGCATGGGCGAGCGACCCGCTGGTGCCCGCACCCGTATTTGCGTTCGGCAGCGTACCGGCCTGAGCGGCCGACAGCGCACAGGCCGCCATCCATCCCACCAATACCTTGCTGAACGCCATTCGTAAGCCCTGCCATGCAACATGACCAATTCGAGGTCATCGTAGCCCGACAAAATCGGGTTGTGCAATGCGGGAATTACCCGGCGTCTGACACAGCAACTATTTGTCAGCGTTCACTTACTTCGCCGTCGACATAGCGCCAGAAACCGTGCTCGTCGCGCTCGAAACGGCTCGTCTCGTGGAGCCGGTAAGCGCGTCCGCCGACCTTGTAGCGGGCCACGAATTCGACCTCCGCGTGGCGTTCGTCGAGCGGCGCATGGCGTTTGACCGCGAGGCCGAGCCAGCGCGGCGCGTCGGGTGCTTCGGGGTCGGTATCGAGATCGGGCGGGCAGGTGCGCGCCGCCCAGGTCGCGCGCAGGTAGTCGGTCGCGCCGAGCACGTACGCGCTGTACCGCGAACGCATCAACTCGAGCGCGGTGGGCGCGGTTTCGCCGCCGTCGATGAAGCGGCCGCAGCAGGCCGCATAGCGCGGCGTCGGCGCTTTGCCGGCGGGCGAGGGGGACGCGCCGCCGCACGGGCACGCGTCAGGTCGGTTCAAGATCATGCGAAACGGGAATTAACGACGATCGGTTGTCGGTTCGGCTCACCAGCTCAGCTCGATGCCGTCGTACTGGAAGAAGCGGCCATTGGCCTGCGACACGTCCGAGCCGGACTCGGCGATCACGCGGCGCATGCCGGTCACGCTGGTTTCCGGGTCGATCGCGGCCTGCGCGCCGCCCATGTCGGTGCGCACCCAGCCGGGATGCAGCGAGATGCACGCGGCATGGCGCGTCTGCAGCGACGCGATGCGCAGCGCGTCGTTCAGCGCGGCCTTGCTCGCGCGGTACAGCCAGCCGGTCGTGCCGGTCGCCTCGGCGATGCTGCCCATCCGGCTCGACACGACGGCCAGCACGCCGCGTGCGTCCTCGACGAGCGGCAGCAGGATCGGCAGCAGCTGCATCGGCCCGCGCACGTTCGTATGCATCACCGCGTCGAAATCCTCGGCGGTGATCGTCTCGACGCCTTCGGTGCGCGGCCCGTACACGCCCGACACGAGCACGGCCGCATCGAGCCGTTCGCCATCGAGCTTCCAGCCGAGCGCCGCGATCTGCTCGGGCTGCGCGATGTCGAGCGCATGCGCCTGTGCACCGAGCGCGCGCAGCGCGTCGAGCGAGGCTTCGTCGCGCGCGGTCGCGATGACGTTCCAGCCGTCGCGCCGGTATTGCCGGACGAATTCGCGGCCGAGGCCGCGCGATGCGCCGACGATCAGTACGGTTTTCATGCCCGTCGCTCCTTTCCGTGGCGCCGCCCTGGCGGTGCCGGTGTCAGATCCGTTCGATGCGTGTCGCGGCCGCATGGCGACGGCCGCCCGCCGGCTTTCGCATTACTTCGCGTCGTCGCACGGCTTCAGCGTGGCGGCGACGGCCTGCGCGACGCCTTCGAGCCGCGCGGCGTCCGCCGCGATCATGTCGTTGTCCGGCGCATGTTCGCCGCCGGCGGTGAGGGCGGCCACGCAGCGCTTGTAGGTCTCGTCGAGCGCTTCGAAGTTCGACACGGCCATCCCGAGGTTGCGCATCCGGCCGTCGTGCACGCCGTACACGAGCCCGTGCACGGTGAGCGACTGGCCGCGGGCCCATGCGTCGTTGACGATCGTCGTGCGGCACACGTTGACGACCTGCTCGATCGCGTTCAGCTCGATCAGGCGGCGATAACGCGCTTCGCCGACCGGCCAGTCGTCGAGCAGCGCCGCGTGGCGCTCGCGCACGTCCTGTACGTGATGCAGCCAGTTGTCCGCGAGGCCGACACGGCGGTTGAGCAGCGCCGCGTTCACGCCCGAGCAGCCGTAGTGGCCGACGACCATGATGTGCTTCACGCGCAGGATGTCGACCGCGAACTGGATCACCGACAGGCAGTTCAGGTCGCTGTGCACCACGACGTTCGCGATGTTGCGGTGCACGAATACTTCACCCGGCGGCAGGCCGATGATCTGGTTCGCGGGCACGCGCGAATCCGAGCAGCCGATCCACAGGTATTCCGGCGCCTGCTGGTCGGCGAGGCGCGCGAAGAACTGCGGATCGTCCTCGAGCTTGCGCTTGACCCAGGCTTCGTTGTTGTCGAACAGATGTGAAAGCGGATTGTCTTGGGTGTTCATCGGTGTGGCTTCCGTTGGCGGAAATCGGGTCTGTATCTGATTCGGTGTCACCGGCGTCAGGCAGCGCGCTGCGCGTCGCCTTCGCCGTCGTTCTGGTCCGTCGCGCCGAAGCGCGCGGGGTAGCGCACGCTGAAGCGCAGCGATGCGTCGTACGGGTAGAAATCGGGCAATTCGCCCTGCAGCAGCTTGTCCTTGCTCGCCTGCCACAGCGCGGGATCGAAAAAGTCCGCGTGATGCTTCATGAACACGCCGCGCACGCGCGGGTCGCCGAGCAGGAACGGTCCGTAGGTCTCCGGAAAGATGTCGTGCGGGCCGACGGTATACCACGGTTCGCCGGACAGCTCGTCTTCCTCGTTGCGCGGCGGCGGCACGCGGCGCACGTTGCAGTCGGTCAGGTACTCGATCTCGTCGTAGTCGTAGAACACGACGCGGCCGTGGCGCGTGACGCCGAAGTTCTTGTACAGCATGTCGCCGGGGAAGATGTTCGCCTTCATCAGCTCCTTCACCGCGTTGCCGTATTCCTTCACGCCATGCTCGACGTCCGCGTCGCTGCCGTTCTGCAGGTACAGGTTGAGCGGCGTCATCCGGCGCTCGATGTACAGGTGCTTGATCACGAGATTGCCGTCCTCGTACTCGAGCAGCGACGGCACTTCCTTCTCGAGCTCGCGCACGAGCGCGTGGTCGAGGCGCGCGAGCGGCAGCGCGACGCTCGAATACTCGAGCGTGTCGGCCATCCGCCCGAGACGGTCGTGGCGTTTCACGAGCTGGTACTTCTCCATGATCTGCGCGCGCGTCGTTTCCTTCGGCGGCGGGAAGTAATCCTTGATGATCTTGAACACGTACGGGAACGACGGCAGCGTGAACACGAGCATCACGAGGCCCTTGATCCCGGGCGCGATGATGAAGCGGTCGCTCGAATGCGACAGGTGGTGCAGCAGGTCGCGATAGAACAGGTTCTTGCCCTGCTTCTGCAGGCCGACCGACGTGTAGATCTCGGCCTTCGGCTTGCCCGGCATGATCGTGCACAGGAAGTCGACGTACGCCGACGGCACGCCCATGTCGACGAGGAAGTACGAGTGCGAGAAGCTGAAGATGATCTGCAGCAGGTCGCGGCGCAGCAGCACCGTGTCGAGCGCGAGCAGGCCCGGCCGCACGTGGCGGATCGGCACCGCGAACGGCAGCACGCGATCGGCATTGATGATGCGGCCGATGATGTACGCGCTCTTGTTGCGGAAGAACAGCGACGACAGCACGTGGATCTGGAAATTCGGCGCTTCGTCGAAGCGGCCGAATTCGTCGTCGATCGCCTGCATCACGCAGCCGATGTCGCGCGGGAGATCCTCGAACGCCGGCTCGAGCTGGAAGTTCGTGACGATGCGCTCGAGCGTGGCGGCGAGCCCGTCGGTGCCCGGATAGTACGCACGGTAGGTCGGCTTCGCGGCCGGCTCGTCGTTCTCCAGATACTCGGTCGAGATCGCCGGGCGCACGAAGATGAAATCGTTGCTGAAGTACGAGCGGTGCAGGATCTTGCAGCACACCGAATTGAAGAAGGTCTCCGCGCACTCGGGCTGGCGGTGCGACGTGAGCAGGCCGATGTAGTGCAGCTTGATCTGTTGCCACACTTCGTCGTCGATGTTCTCCGCGTCGTATTCGTCTTCCAGCACCTCGACGCATTCCTGCACGCGATCGTCGTACGACGTGATCCGCTCGCGCGCGAGCCGCTGCAGCCCGTGCCAGTCGCAATGCTCGTACAGTGTCTTCGCCTCGACCGCCGCTTCGCGGAAGATCCGGTAATGGCGATCGAAGTATTCGAGCATCGTCTGCGCGACGTCGAAACCGATCTGCGACGACAGCAGTTTGGGGAAGTGATTCATTGCGTGCAGGCTCGTTCGGGAGGGGCTGTAAGCACTCGCCATTTTAGCGCCCAAGTCGGCGTTTCAATGACTTTCGGGGTGACGCGCCGGTGGCCGTCAATCGGCGCGTTGTTCGCCGTTGCGTGCGGATCGGTGCATCTTCGCGTAAAGATACGGGTACGGAACCGATTCTGGCACGAACTTTTTTTGACCGCTCGGCCGCCGCCGGGCACGCGTTTCGCGCGACGGCGATAGAATCGACGCAACGCCCGCCGTGCCTGCCGCCGGCGTGCATCCGCACCGATAACGACGAGACGCCCCACCGATGAACGCACTGGAACACCAACTCGATTACCCCTTCGCCGACACGCTGCCCGCCGCGGGCGACACGTTCGAGGTCGCGCCCGGCGTGCGCTGGCTGCGCATGCCGCTGCCGTTCTCGCTCGACCACATCAACCTCTGGCTCCTGCGCGACGAGATCGACGGGCAGGCCGGCTGGACGATCGTCGATTGCGGGATCTCGTCGGACGCGATCCGCACGCACTGGGAACAGATCTTCGACACGCATCTCGACGGCCTGCCCGTGCTGCGCGTGCTCGTCACGCACTGCCACCCCGATCACTTCGGCCTCGCGAACTGGCTGTGCGAAGGCGGTGACCAGGGCCGCTGGAACGTGCGGCTGTGGATGACGCTCGGCGAATACATGTTCGGCTGCCTGATGGCGGCCGGCAACGGCTCGAACGCGGGCGGCGCCGCAGCCGCCGATCACTTCGCGCGCCACGGGCTCACCGATCCGGCCGCGCTCGACAAGCTGCGCAACCGCCGCAACTACTACTCGGATCTCGTGCCGGCCGTGCCGCCGCGCTACCGGCGCCTGCGCGAAGGCGATGCGGTGACGATCGGCGCGCGCACGTGGCGCGTCGTCACGGGCTTCGGCCATTCGCCTGAACATTGCGCGCTCCACAGCGAAGCGGATGGTGTGCTGATCTCCGGCGACATGGTGCTGCCGCGAATCTCGACGAACGTGTCCGTGTTCGACCTCGAGCCGGAAGGAAACCCGCTCGCGCTGTACCTGCAGTCGCTCGGCCGCTACGAGACGATGGCGCCCGATACGCTCGTGCTGCCGTCGCACGGCAAGCCGTTCCGCGGCGTGCGCACGCGCATCGCCCAACTGCGCGAACACCATGACGCGCGGCTCGCGGAAGTGCGCGTCGCGTGCGCGGAGAAGCCGATGAGCGCAGCGGACGTCGTGCCGATCATGTTCCGCCGCCGCGAGCTCGACATCCACCAGATGACGTTCGCGCTCGGCGAGGCGCTCGCGCACCTGAACCTGCTGTGGCTCGCGGGCGAACTCGTGCGCGAGCAGGGCGACGACGGCGTGCTGCGGTTCCGCACGGCCGGCTGACACCGCTTCGTTCTCCTCATGCGACGGGTTCGTAGCGCCACCCGTCGCGATGCCATTGCATCGTGTGCGTCGGGTCGAGCGCCGCGAGAAACGCGGTGTCGTGCGATGCGATCACGATCGCACCGGGGAAGCCGGCCAAGGCGGCTTCGATCGCACGCACCGATTCGAGATCGAGGTGGTTGGTCGGCTCGTCGAGCAGCAGCAGTTGCGCGGGCGTGCCGCGCCACAACGCGCATGCGAGCGCGGCCTTCAGCCGTTCGCCGCCGCTCAGTTGTCGCGTCTGCTGCGTCGCGCGCGCCGCGTCGAGCTGCAGCAGCGCGAGCCGGCTGCGCAGGTCGCCTTCGGCGAGCGGCGTATCGAGCAGCCCCAGTTGCTCGACGATCGAGCGCTCCGGATCGAGCAGTGCGAGCCGCTGGTCGAGATACGCAGCGCGCACGTGCGTCGTGCAGGCGCCCGAGCGCGGCGCGAGCTCGCCTGCGAGCATCCGCAGCAGCGTCGATTTCCCGCAGCCGTTGGGGCCCGTCAGCGCAATGCGCACGGGGCCGCTCGCCGACCACGTGATCGCATCGGCCGCGCCGGCGATGCGCCATGGCAGTTGCGCGCGTTCGAGCGTGAACAGCTGGCGGCGCGCGCTGACCTCGGTGCCCGGCAGCGACACCAGCACGGGCGCATCGGCTTCGACGCGCGCGGCCGCCTGCTGCACGCGTTCGTCGAGCGTTACCTTGAATTCGTTCTGGTGGCGCCGGACCTGCCCCATGATGTTGCGCGCCGCGCCCTTGCGGCTCTGTTTTGCCATCGACGACAGGTTGGCCGTCTTCGCATCGCGCAGCGACGCGGCCGCGTGGCGCTGGATCGTGTCATGTTCCTGTTCGAGCCTGCGCCTGACGCGTCCGCGTTCGGCTCGCGCGTTGTCGAGCGCCGCTTGCGCGGCATCCTGATCCGCGTCGCGCTGCGCGCGGTAGAACGCGTAGTTGCCGCCATACGAGCGCACGCCTTGCGGCGTCAGCTCGACGATGCGCTGCACACCGGCGAGCAGCGCACGATCGTGGCTCACGATGACGAGGCCGCCGCGCCAGCCGTCGAGCGCCGCGCGCAACCATGCACGGCCCGGTGCATCGAGATGGTTGGTCGGTTCGTCGAGCACGAGCAGCCCGGCACCGGACAGCAACGCGCCGATCAGCGCGACGCGCGCGAGCTGGCCGCCGCTCAGTGCGCGTGCGGGCGTGTCGGGTCGGACGTCGTGCAGGCCGGCCGCGTCGAGCGCCGTGCGCAGTCGTTCCGCGAGATCCCAGCGATCGCCGATCAGGTCGAAGTCGTGCGGTTCCGCGCGGCCTTCCGCGAGACGCGCGAGCGCGCCGAGCGGCGCATCGAGCGCGGCGATCTGCGAGACGGTTCGCGGGTTTGCCTTCGCGTTGACGTCGTCGTGCTGCTGCGCGACGTAGACGACGGGCGTGTGCCGCTCGATCGTCCCCGTGCCCGGTGCGCGGCGACCCGCGATCAGTTGCGCGAGCAGGCTCTTGCCGATGCCGTTGCGGCCGACGATGCCGGTCGGCGTGCGATCGACGGACAGGTCGAACGAATCGAACAGCGTGATGCCGTCGTCGAAGCGGAAGGAAACGTGATGAAGCGCGACGAGCGCGCCGGTGGGCGTGGCTGCAGCCATAAGCACCTCCAAAAATGCGTGAAGACCTTCGCGCGCGGCGTGCGTGGCACGGGCGGCGAAAACATTTCGGGAAGGCTTAGTTGTTCACTTTGGCTGGCGTCCGGTATGAGGAATAGGCGCGCAGTGTAGCAAGCGAAACGCGCGGGCTGCAAGCGAGCGGCGCGAACGCCGTCGCTTGCGCGCCACGTGCGGTTACTGTACGGCGACCGTCGTGAAGTTCTGGCGTCCGAACGGACTCACGTGATAGCCGCTCACGTTCGTGCGCGTCAGTGCCGCGGCGGTCGGGTAGCCGAGCGGGATCCACAGCGCCTGGTCGTGGATGATCTTCTGCGCCGATTCGTACAGCTTCGCGCGCTTGGCCTGGTCGGCGGTCGACTTGCCGTCGGCGATCAGCTTGTCGAGTTGCGCATCGCAGAAGCGCGCGAAGTTGATGCCCGACTTCACCGCGTTGCAGCTGAACAGCGGCGACAGGTAGTTGTCCGGATCACCGTTGTCGCCGGCCCAGCCCATGAACAGCATGTCATGCTGGCCGAGCTTCGCCTGCTTGATCAGTTCGCCCCATTCGATCACTTTCACTTCCGCCTTCACGCCGATCTTCGCGAGGTCGGCCTGCAGCAGTTCCGCGCCGACCTTCGGGTTCGGGTTCAGCACGCTGCCGGTCGGGCGCGTCCAGATCGTCGTCGAAAAGCCGTTCGGGAAGCCGGCCTGCGCGAGCAGCTGCTTCGCCTTCGCGGGATCGTACGCATACGGCGAGACGTCCTTTGCGTAGCTCCACGTGTTCGGCGGATACGGGTTGTTCGCGGCCGTCGCGGTGTTGTCGAACACGACCTTCAGGTAGGTCGCGCGGTCGAACGCGAGGTTCAGCGCCTCGCGCACCTTGTCGTTGTCGAGCGGCTTCTTCTGCGTGTTCAGCGCGACGAACGCGGTCATGAACGCGGGCGTCTGCACGACCTTCAGCGCGCTTTCGCCCTTCGCGGCGAGCACATCCTGCGGCTTCGGCGACAACGCGATCTGGCATTCGCCGGCCTTCACCTTCTGCAGGCGCACCGACGGGTCGGGCGTGATCGCGTAGATCAGCCGGTCGACCTTCGGCTTCGCGCCCCAGTACGCCGGATTCACGTCGTAGCGGATCAGCGCGTCCTTCGTATAGCTCTTCAGCACGAACGGGCCCGTGCCGACCGGCTTCGCGTTCAGGTCGGCCTGCTTGCCGGCCTTCAGCAGCTGGTCCGCGTATTCGGCCGAGTAGATCGAGGCGAAGCCCATCGTCAGGATCGGCACGAACGTCGCGTTCGGCTCGTTCAGCACGAACTTCACCGTGCTGTCGTCGACCTTCGTGACCGATTTGACGAGCTTCACGAGGCCCATCGACTGCGCGTGCGGGAAGCCGCTCGCGCCGGCCACCTTGTGCCACGGGTTCGAATCGTCGAGCATCCGCGTGAACGTGAACACGACGTCGTCCGCATTCAGCGTGCGGCCCGGCTTGAAATAGTCGGTGGTCTGGAACGCGACGTTCGGGCGCAGGTGGAACGTGTACGTGAGGCCGTCGGCGCTCGCTTCCCATTTGTCGGCGAGCGCGGGTACGACCTTCTTCGCGGCTTCGTCGTAGGACACGAGCGTGTTGAAGATCACGTCGGCCGACGCGTTGGTCGTGACGAGCGAGTTGTACTGCACGACGTCGAAGCCGTCCGGGCTCGATTCCGTGCAGACGGTGAGCGGCTTGGCGGCGGCGAGGCCGGGGGCGGCGAGGGCGGCGGCGAGCGTGGCCGCGGCGAACAGCTTGACCTGCATAGGATCTCCCACGTGGCTTGTGTTTTTTGCTGGGTGACGGGATGCGGGCGCGGCCCGGAAACGGGTGGGGCCGGCGCGGCTGGCGAATAGCATACCGTCAAAGCGCGCGGCGCGTGAAAAAAGGCGACGGAACGCGGGTAATTGACCGAAAAACGGCTGCGTTCGCGACGGAATGGGTGTTCGGGCGGCGAGCGGGGGTAGGCGGCGGTGAGCGCAGGCGCATCGGCGCCGGGGGCGCCGGACAGCAGCGCGGCGGGGAGAGCGCGGGAGCGGCGCGGGCGTGCCGCGAATCGAAGTGTCGAAGCCGTCAGGCGTCGGTGAGGAGAAGCCGGGAAGCGGCCCGCGATGCTTCGCGCGGGCCGGTTGGCCGATCAGTGCGCGCCGGCCTTCGGCTTGCGCGGCGCCTTCTCGAACAGGCGATCGTACAGCCAGCGCGGCAGCACGTGCAGCACCTTCGCGACGACGCCCATCTGCCACGGAATCACGCGGAACGCGTGCTGCCGCGCGATTGCGCGCGCCGCGCGTGCGGCGAAGCGGTCGGCGTCCATCAGGAACGGCATCCGGTACGGGTTGTGCGCGGTCATCGGCGTGCGGATGTAGCCGGGCGCGATCGTCACGACGCCGACGCCGGCCGGGCGCAGCTCGACGCGCAGCGCTTCGAGATACCTGATCGCGGCCGATTTCGACGCGCTGTACGCGCCGGAGCCCGGCAGGCCGCGCACGCCGGCGACACTCGCGACGCCGACCAGCGTGCCGTGGCGCGCGGCCGTCATCGGGCCGACGAACGGCTCGAACGTCGCGACCATCCCGTAGTAGTTGATGTCCATCACGTCGCGGAACGTCGCGAGATCGCCCTGGCCCGTGACGGCGCCCTGGCTGATGCCCGCGTTCGCGATCACGACGTCGGGGCAGCCGTGCGTCGCGATGAACGACGCGGCGGCCGTCGCGAGCGCGTCGGCATCGCGCACGTCGGCGGAATAGACGGAGATGGACAGCTTGGGGAATCGCCGCGCGAACGCATCGAGTGCATCGGTGCGTCGCGCGACGAGGGCGAGCGTGGCGCCCTGGCGGGCGTATTCCTCGGCCATCGCGAGGCCGAGGCCGCTCGACGCACCGGTGATGAAGACTTTCAGCGGAGTAGTCATGCCGGTGCGCGGACGGGGATCAGAGCTTCTTGTCCTGAACCTGCTTCACGAGGAAGTCGAGCACCTGGGCCGTGCCGGGGATGCTGTTCGTGTAAGCGGGGCCCGTCTTGTACTTGCCGTTGACGACGACCGTCGGCACGCCGTCGATCGCGTAGTCCTTCAGCAGCTTGGCCGACTGGTTCACCTCGCCCTGCACGCTGAACGAGTTGTACGCGTCCATGAACTGCTTCTTGTCGACGCCCTGCGTGGCCAGGAAGTCGGCCTGCGCCTGCGGCGTCAGCAGGTAGTTCTTCTGCTTGTGGATCGCGTTGAAGATCGCCGGCGTGACCTTCTCGGAGATGCCGAGCGCGGACACCGCGTAGTACAGCTTCGAGTGCGGGACGAAATCGTCGCGGAAGGCGACCGGCACGCGCTTGAAGTCGATGTTGTTGCCCTGCTTCTTCACCCAGGCCTCGATCGTCGGCTCGAATTCGTAGCAGTGCGGGCAGCCGTACCAGAAGAACTCGATCACCTCGACCTTGCCGGCCGGTGCGGACACCGGCTGCGGCGACTTCATCACCTCGAAGTCCTTGCCGGCGACCGGTGCGGCGGGCGAAGCCTGGGCCAGGCCGGCAGCCAGGCCCAGGGACAGAAGGAGCGTGCTAAGCAGTTTTTTCATGTTGTGAACGTCGAATCAGTTGCTCGGGTTACGGAACGTAACGGGTTCTGCGTGGGCTCGGCCGGTTGGCTTACTGCTTCGTGAAGCGGATCACCGCCGTGTCGACACCTGCATCGGACAGGCGCTGACGGGCCGAGTTCATCTCCTCGAACTTCGAGAACGGGCCGACACGCACGCGGAAATAGGTCACGCCGCTGACGTCGCGCTTCGATACCTTCGACTCGAAGCCCTGGAAGCCGAGGCGCGCGCGCTGCTGCTCGGCGTCGCCTTCGGTCTTGTAAGCGCCCACCTGCAGGAAGTAGCCGGTGTTCGCGTCGTTCGCGGTCGGCGGCTTCGCTGCTGCCGCGGCAGCCGACGACGTCGGCTTCGGCGTGTTCGCGGCCAGCTGCTGCTGTTGCTGCTTTTGCGCGGCAGCCTGCTGCGCCTGCTTCTGCGCGGCGAAGCGTGCGAGATCGTCCTCGCCGCCTTGCTGCTGTTGCTGCTGTTGCTGCGCCTGTTGCGTCTTCTTCGGCGGCGGCGTGGTGTCGGCCGGCTTCGGTGCGACGGCGACGCCGTTGCCCGACGACGTATTGTTCGACGCGGTCGTGTTGCTCGAGCTGCCGGTGTTGTTCGAGCCGCTCGACCCGTTGGCCGACGGCGGCACTTCGACGATCTGCGGCTCGGGCAGCAGGCCGCCCTGGGTCTGGTTCGCGGCCTGGCCGGGCGCGGTGTTCGGCGGCGCGGGCTGCGCGGCCTGCGGCACCGGCTGGCCGGGCGTCTTGCCCTGCAGCGCGCGGTTCGGGTCGAACTGCTGCGGCTGGCTCGCGCCGTTGTCGGCCGGCGGCGGCGCGACCTTCGACACGAACGGCGACGGCGAGCGCGTGATGTAGAGCGCCACCACCACGGCGATCGCGAGGCCGACAATCAGGCCCAGCACGATTCCAAGAAATGTCCCTCCGGCTTGTTTCGATTGCTTCGAAGTTCGGCGTGGTTGTGCCATTGCTTGAGTTACCTGCAAAAAGAATCGTGAAAGGGCCGCGGCGGGCGCGCCTGTGGCGGGCGCTGCCGCGGCCATTCGCTGCCCGGATCGGGCCGCTTACATCGTTACATCTTGGCGGGCGCGGATACGCCGAGCACCGCCAGACCGTTCTCGAGCACCTGCCGGGTCGCGGCGAGGAGCGCGGCGCGCGCATTGCGCGGCGCTTCGTCGTCGACCAGCACGCGCTCCGCATTGTAGAACGAGTGGAATTCGCCAGCGAGGTCGCGCAGGTAGAACGCGACCGCGTGCGGCGCCAGCTCGTTCGCTGCGTGCGTGAGCATGTCCGGATACTCGGCCAGCTTCTGCATCAGCGACGTCGCCTGCGCGCTCGTCAGCTGCGACAGGTCGGCGCCCGGCAGCTGCGCGACGTCGACGTTGTAGCGCGACTTCAGTTCGTTGAGCACCGAGCAGATCCGCGCATGCGCGTACTGGACGTAATAGACCGGGTTTTCGTCGTTCTGTTTCAGCGCGAGGTCGATGTCGAACACGAACTCGGTATCGGCCTTGCGCGAGATCAGGAAGAACCGCACCGCGTCACGGCCGCGCGTGATGGTCGCCTCGTCGATCAGGTCGGGTGCCGCTTCCTGGCCCGCCGCCGCGCCGCCCGACCATTCGATCAGGTCGCGCACCGTCACGTAGCTGCCCGCGCGCTTCGAGATCTTTACTTCCTGGCCGTCGCGCATCACGGTGACCATCTTGTGCAGCACGTAGTCGGGGTAGCCCTTCGGAATCCCGATGTGCAGCCCCTGCAGGCCGGCGCGCACGCGCGCGATCGTGCCGTGGTGGTCCGAGCCCTGGATGTTGATCACCTTCGTGAAGCCGCGCTCCCACTTGGTTACGTGGTATGCGACGTCCGGCACGAAGTACGTGTACGTGCCGTCCGACTTGCGCATCACGCGATCCTTGTCGTCGCCTTCGTCGGTCGTGCGCAGCCACAGCGCGCCGTCCTGTTCGTAGGTCATGCCGGCCTTGACCAGCGCGTCGACCGTCTTCTCGACACGGCCTTCGCTGTACAGCGACGACTCGAGGTAGTACTGGTCGAACTTCACGCCGAACGCCTGCAGGTCCATGTCCTGCTCGCGACGCAGGTAGGTAACCGCGAACTTGCGGATCGCGTCGAGATCCTCGACGTCGCCCGTGCCCTTGACCGGCTCGCCGTCCGATGCGGCGACCGTTTCGCCGGCCAGGAAGTCGCGCGCGATGTCGGCGATGTATTCGCCGTTGTACGCGGCTTCCGGCCAGCCCGCGTCGCCCGGCTTCAGGCCGCGTGCGCGGGCCTGCGTCGAGATCGCGAGGTTGCCGATCTGCACGCCCGCGTCGTTGTAGTAGAACTCGCGGTGCACCGCGTAGCCCTGGCTCGCGATCACGTTCGCGAGCACGTCGCCGAGCGCGGCCTGG
Source organism: Burkholderia sp. BCC1999 (assembly GCF_905339975.1). Classification (NCBI taxonomy): domain Bacteria; kingdom Pseudomonadati; phylum Pseudomonadota; class Betaproteobacteria; order Burkholderiales; family Burkholderiaceae; genus Burkholderia; species Burkholderia sp. BCC1999. The sequence goes on from NZ_CAJPHP010000025.1 coordinate 82,873, forward strand.
CGGCCGTGGCCGACGTGCAGCGGGCCGGTCGGGTTCGCCGACACGAATTCGAGCAGCACCTGCTTGCCTTTCTCGCGATCCGACGTGCCGAACGCGCGGCCCTGGTCGAACACGGCGGCGATCACCGCCTGCTTCGCGGCGGCCGACAGGCGCAGGTTGATGAAGCCGGGGCCGGCGATCTCGGCGGCTTCGACGAGGCCTTGCGCGCCCGGCTGGGCGGTGAGCGCCGCGACGATCTGCTCGGCGAGCTGGCGCGGGTTCGTGCCGAGCGGCTTGGCGAGCTGCATCGCGACGTTGCACGCGACGTCGCCGTGCGCGGCGACTTTCGGGCGCTCCAGCGTGATGGTCGGGGCGACGGACGCCGCGTCGGCGCCTTTCAGCGCGTGTGCGACCTGCTTGACGCTATCCGCGAGCAGGGCTTCGAGGGTCTGTTTGTGTGCTGGCAGCATGCTGGTAGAAGGCTTCGTTGGTGGCGGCCGGAAACGCCGGCCCGCCGGCGCGCTTTTTAAGCGCGCGTTTCAGGGATCGCAGAATTTTAACAGGTGCTAATATGCCGCTCAGGCGGCCCGCGTCCGCGAGGCCGGACGCCGGTCTGCCGGCGTTCCCCAACCGCGCCGCGCAGGCACAACAAGATGAAAAGGGAATTGTCATGATTACGTTCAAGAGCAAGGCGGCACAGGATCTCGACGTGCTGAAGGATTTCGCCGTGTATGTGCTGGGTCTCGTCGGCAAGCAGCTGGGCGAGCGCGGTGTGATTACGCACGACGAGCTGGACCACGCGATCGCCAAGCTGGAAGGCGCCGTTGCGCAGGCGAAGCAGGAACGCGCCGAGCATGCCGGCCATTTCCACGAGGACGAAGCCGACCACGCGCATCACGAAGTGCCGCCGAGCCTGGCACAGCGCGTCGCACCGTTCCTCACGATGCTGCGCGAAGCGAAGGCCGGCGAGGCCGACGTGCACTGGGGCTTCTGAGCTTCCTTGCCTAGCAGTTCGAGAGATTGGTAGGACAAGAAAAAGCCCGCTTCCGAGCGGGCTTTTATTTTGTCTGACAAAACAGTGGCGGCGAACGATCATGGGTCCGATAACGAGCCGTCCGCAGCTCGCCCGCATTGACGGAAAGAGCAGAATTTCCTTATAATTCAACGCAAGACTATGTGAAAGCGGGTGCGAAAACATAGCGCCGCCCGAGTTCTCGGGCCCCACCTGGAGTGGGTACTCCGTCGAGAGGCGGAAAGAGAATCCCGCATGCGACGGCTGCCGAGAGGCAGCCGTTGGTTTTTCTACGCCCGGATCTTGCGGCCTTCCAGGCTCGCGCGCAGCAGCGTGCGCAATGTCACCTTCCGGGCTTCCCGCTGGCGTCTCGTCAGGTCGCCATCCAGCATGTACGCAGACTGCACCCGCAGGATGAGCCGGCGTTTTCTGGCGCGGTCCTTCGAAACCTCGAAGAACACCGCGTACACGCGTGGCATACCGTCCGACGACACTGCCTCCACCGTCACGAAATTGGGTTGCCGTTCGTTCGCAACGACGATCCGTCGCGTCGCCAGCCCGGTAATCACGTCACGCAACAGTTGCCGCGATGCCCGATACCGATCCGCGCAGAGCACGCGCACTTCGCGGCCGTCGTCGTAGATCTCGTCGGCCGGAATGGCGTCGCGGGTACGCGGGTCCCACTTGAAGCTGCGCGTGAAGCAGTGGCAGGAGAACAGGACAAGGACCGTCACGTCGAATCCGGTTTCCAGGTCGCACGTGAAGGTCAACGGACGCAAGTGGCTCAGATCCCAGCGTTCGCCACGGTAGCGCATCGGCGGGAATGGAACGGTCTCGTCGATTGGTGTTTCGGTGATCCGGATCTCGAAGGTCTGCATGGCGGGGCGAGGTTCGGGCTGGGGACGCAGCATCGATGCGTCCGCGCTAGAGAGCCCGACGCTTCTGCGGTGACGATGCCGATTATTGAGATTAGTTATCCTGATTGATTGTCGTGTTGTGCAACACGCCCCATGACCGGGGCGCGTTGTGGTGGGGGGCGGCGCAGGCGCCGCGGTTCCGTCGGTTACAGCTGCGGCGCGAGCGCGCGGCGCGCGTCGTCGAGCGACAGCGCCATGCGCTGCGCGTAGTCCTCGAGCTGATCCTGCCCGATTTTGCCGACCGAGAAGTACGTGCTGTCCGGATGCGCGAGGTAGAAGCCCGACACGCTTGCGGCCGGCAGCATCGCCAGCGAATCGGTCACGCTCATGCCGATCTCGTCCGCGTGCAGCACGTCGAACATGTCGCGCTTTACGAGGTGGTCGGGGCAGGCCGGGTAGCCGGGCGCCGGGCGGACGCCCGCGTACTTTTCCGCGATCAGCGCGTCGTTGTCGAGCGTCTCGCCGCTCGCGTAGCCCCACAGCTCGCGGCGCACGCGTGCGTGCATCGCTTCGGCGAACGCTTCCGCGAAGCGGTCGGCGAGCGCCTTCAGCATGATCGCGCTGTAGTCGTCGTGATCGGCTTCGAACTGCTTTTCCTTTACGTCGACACCCAGGCCGGCCGTCACCGCGAACATCCCGATGTAGTCGGCGACGCCCGATTCCTTCGGCGCGATGAAGTCGGCGAGCGAGCGGTTCGGCCGCATCACGCCGTCGACCACCGGGCGCACGCTCTGCTGGCGCAGGTTGCGCCACGTCATCAGCACTTCCGAGCGCGATTCGTCGCTGTAGATCTCGATGTCGTCGTCGTTGACGGTGTTCGCCGGCAGCAGCGAGATCACGCCGTTCGCGGTCAGCCAGCGGCCCTGGATCAGGCGCGCGAGCATCGATTTCGCGTCGGAGAACACGCGTCGCGCCGATTCGCCGACGATCTCGTCGTTCAGGATCGCCGGGTACGGGCCCGCGAGATCCCAGGTCTGGAAGAACGGGCTCCAGTCGATGTAGTTCGCGAGTTCGTTCAGGTCGTAGTTCTTGAACACGCGGCGGCCGATGAACTTCGGCTTCACGGGCCGGTAGCCCGCCCAGTCGACCTTCGTCTTGTTCGCGCGCGCCTGCTCGAGCGTGACCATTGGCTGCGCCTTGCGGTTCGCGTGCTGGTCGCGGATGCGTTCGTAGTCGGACTTCAGCTCGTCGAGGTACTTCGCCGCGCCTTCGTCGGACAGCAGGTTCGACGCGACCGACACCGAGCGCGATGCGTCGGGTACGTAGACGACCGGGCCTTCGTAGTGCGGCGCGATCTTCACGGCCGTGTGCACGCGCGACGTCGTCGCGCCGCCGATCAGCAGCGGAATCTTCTTCACGCGGAAGTAGTCGTCGCGCTGCATTTCGGATGCCACGTACGCCATTTCCTCGAGGCTCGGCGTGATGAGGCCCGACAGCCCGATAATGTCCGCGCCCTCGACCTTCGCCTTCGCGAGGATCTCGTTGCACGGGACCATCACGCCCATGTTGACGACTTCGAAGTTGTTGCACTGGAGCACGACCGACACGATGTTCTTGCCGATGTCGTGCACGTCGCCCTTCACGGTCGCGATGACGATCTTGCCCTTCGCGCGCACGTCGCCGCCCGCTTCCGCGAGCAGGCGCTTTTCTTCCTCGATGAACGGGATCAGGTGCGCGACGGCCTGCTTCATCACGCGCGCCGATTTCACCACCTGCGGCAGGAACATCTTGCCCTGGCCGAACAGGTCGCCGACGATGTTCATCCCGTCCATCAGCGGGCCTTCGATCACGTTGATCGGACGGCCGCCGGCCGCGTCGATCTTCGCGCGCACTTCTTCGGTGTCCTCGACGATGAAGGTCGTGATGCCGTGCACCAGCGCATGCGAGAGCCGCTTCTCGACCGGCTGGTTGCGCCACTCGAGGTTCTCTTCCTTCTTCGCGCCGCCCGCCTTGAACTTGTCGGCGATCTCGAGCAGGCGGTCGGTGGAATCCTCGCGACGGTTCAGGATCACGTCCTCGACGCGCTCGCGCAGTTCGGCGTCGAGATCGGCGTACACGCCGAGCTGGCCCGCGTTCACGATGCCCATGTCCATCCCGGCCTGGATCGCGTGATACAGGAACACGGTGTGGATCGCCTCGCGCACCGGGTCGTTGCCGCGGAACGAGAACGACACGTTCGACACGCCGCCGCTCACCTTCGCGTACGGCAGGTTCTGCTTGATCCAGCGGGTCGCCTCGATGAAGTCGACAGCGTAGTTGTTGTGCTCCTCGATGCCCGTCGCGACCGCGAAGATGTTCGGGTCGAAGATGATGTCTTCCGGCGGGAAGCCGACTTCGTTCACGAGGAAGTCGTACGAGCGCTTGCAGATTTCGGTCTTGCGTTCGTAGGTATCGGCCTGGCCGGTCTCGTCGAACGCCATCACGACGGCGGCCGCGCCGTAGCGGCGGATCAGGTTCGCGTGGTGGCGGAACGCTTCCTCGCCTTCCTTCAGCGAGATCGAGTTCACGATCGCCTTGCCCTGCACGCACTTGAGGCCGGCCTCGATCACGTCCCACTTCGACGAGTCGATCATGATCGGCACGCGCGCGATGTCCGGCTCCGATGCGATCAGGTTCAGGAAGCGCACCATCGCCGCCTTCGAATCGAGCATCGCCTCGTCCATGTTGATGTCGATCACCTGCGCGCCGTTCTCGACCTGCTGGCGCGCGACGGCGAGCGCCTCGTCGAACTGGCCGTTGAGGATCATCCGTGCGAACGCCTTCGAGCCGGTGACGTTGGTGCGTTCACCGACGTTGATGAAGAGCGTCCCGGACGTGACGTTGAACGGCTCGAGGCCGGCAAGGCGCATCATGTGATCGGTCATGGCGGTGCGAATTCTTTTGATGAAGGACGTGGGGCGGTCGGGTCAGGCGTTGTCGCTGTACTGGTTCGGCCAGCGGCGCGGCTTCACGTCGGCGAGCGCCTTCGCGATTTCGGCGATGTGTTCGGGGGTCGTGCCGCAGCAGCCGCCCGCGAGGTTCACGAGCCCGGCCTGCGCGAATTCCTTCAGCAGGCCCGACGTGACGTCCGGCGTTTCGTCGAAGCCCGTGTCGCTCATCGGGTTCGGCAGGCCCGCGTTCGGGTAGCACGACACGTAGGTGTCGCACAGTTTCGCGAGCTCGGCGATGTACGGGCGCATCAGCGCCGCGCCGAGTGCGCAGTTCAGGCCGAACGTGAGCGGCTTCGCATGGCGCAGCGAATTCCAGAACGCCTCGACCGTCTGGCCCGACAGGATCCGGCCCGATGCGTCGGTGACGGTGCCCGAGATCATGATCGGCAGGCGCTCGCCGGTGTCCTCGAACAGCTCGTCGAGCGCGAACAGCGCGGCCTTCGCGTTCAGCGTGTCGAAGATCGTCTCGACGAGGAACAGGTCGACCCCGCCGTCGAGCAGCGCCTTCGCCTGCTGGTAGTACGACGTGCGCAGCTCGTCGAACGTGACGTTGCGCGCGCCCGGATCGTTGACGTCCGGCGAGATGCTGGCCGTCTTCGGCGTCGGCCCGATCGCGCCCGCGACGAAGCGCGGCTTGTCCGGCGTCGCGTATTTCGCGGCCGATTCGCGCGCGAGCTTCGCCGATTCGACGTTCATCTCGACGACGAGATCTTCCATCCCGTAGTCGGCCTGCGCGACGGTCGTCGCGCCGAACGTGTTGGTCTCGACGATGTCGGCGCCGGCCGCGAAGTACTGATCGTGGATCTCGCGGATGATCTGCGGCTGCGTGATCGACAGCAGTTCGTTGTTGCCCTTGATGTCGCGCGGGAAATCCTTGAAGCGCTCGCCGCGATACGCGGCTTCGTCGAGCTTGTAGCGCTGGATCATCGTGCCCATCGCGCCGTCGAGGATCAGGATGCGCGATTTCAGCAGCGCGGGCAGGGCGGCGCCGCGCGTGTAGGGCGCGTCGAGCGGGGCGGAAGCGGCGAGAGGAGTCGCAGACATGGGCGAAGGACCGGCGAAGACGGGAAAACCGCCATTGTAGCCGGTGCGCCTGGGTGCCGCCCGGCCTTGCGCGGCGCCAGCCCGCCCGCCAAATGAAAACCCCCGCCGGCGGACCGGGCGGGGGTGTGATCGGAGTGCTCGCGGCGCCGCGTCGGTGCGCGGCGAAAGGCCCGGCCGCACGAGGCGCCGGGCAACGGGTCGTCAGTGCAGCACGACGGGCATCATCATCAGGCTGTCGAATTGTCCGAGGAATTCGTCGACTTCGTCGAGCGACGGCTCATCCTCGATCAGCTGTTTCACGTGCGCGCGGAATCGTTCGGCAAGTTCGCCGTCGATGAAGATCTCGCGCTGCGCGTTCTTGTCGACGATTTCGTATCCGCCGGCATTCATCAGGTGATGACCGGCCTGCGGCGCAAATTCGACGACGCAGTAGTTGGGGCTGTTGTAGATCATTTGCATGGCGGCACTCCTCTTCGCAGTGGCATCTGGCCTTGTTGTCCCCTAGGTGGGGCGAGCCTTGCCGGTTTCAAGGGGCTTGCGCTGCACACCCCGTTCCCGTTTGCGTGGGGTGTATCGGTTAGAAGCCGATGTCTATGAAACGTTTCTCATTGTCTGCCGGTGGACGGAAATAGTTGTTAAAGAGTGTCATCGGCCATTTCAAGGAAATCTGTAGTCGGTCGAAATTGCCGAATCGTGCGCGTTCACGCGCGAGTTCACTGTGTGACAGTCGAAGATGCCGGCGGTGCAGCCGGTTGTGCAGTTGGTTGTGCGGGCGGTTGCACGGCGGCCGGCGGCGCGGGTTGTGCCGGTTCCGCGGCCGGTGCGGCCGATGCATCGGCCGCCGGTGCGCCGGCGGGCGCGTTCGTTGCGCCGCCTGCAGGCGCGACGTCGGCAGGCACGTTCGGCGCCGCCAGGCGGCCATGCCACACCAGTTCGATCTGCGCGCCGCTCGGCTCGGTCTGCATGAGTCGCGCGGGCAGCCAGCCCAGCGAGGGTGCGAGCCACATGTCGATGCGGCGCGTGTCGCCGTCGCGGCGCGGCAGGCGCATGAAGTGCCGTGCGTCGATGATGCCGGCCTGCGTCTGCACCTGCTCGTCGCCGATCACCGCGATCGGCCAGGTCTCGCCGCTGTTGTTGTCGATCACGAAAAACTGCTGCGTGACGCCCGGCTTGTACGCGGACGGATTGCCGCGTACGAGCCCCGACAGCTGCATCAGCATGCTGAAGCGGTCCTGCACGCCGTCGGGCAGCGGCGCGTTGTTCGGCGTGCGCGTGAACACGACCTGCCGGATCTCGCGGTTGAAGATCGCGATGTCTTCCGGCCGCTTGCCGCGCTTCTCGACGTAACGGTCGGGCGCGACGCCGAATGCGTCGATGCGGCCTTCGCTGCGATAGGTGAACGGGCCGACGAACGGCACGGGCATCGACACCGACAGGTCGTACGTATGCCCGTCCGTGCGCCAGCGGATCGTGCCGATCGTGTTCTGCATGCCGTTGTAGAACGTGTCGTACTGCAGGTCGCCGGACGGCGGCGCGGCGAATTTCACGCCGCTCGTCGCGGGGCCGGGCGTGGCGGCGCTGCTGGCGCCGGCGGCCGACGCGGCGTGCGCACCCGATGCGCCGGTTGCGCCCGATACGCCGCTCGCGGCGGAGGCGGCAGCCGGCGGTTCGCCGTGCTCGGCCGTCTGCGTCGACGTGAGGACCGGCTCGGGCTTCGGTTCGGGCTTTGGCGCGGCGGCCTTGGGGGCGGCCGGCGCAGGTGCGGCCGGATGCTCGACCGGCTTGGGAGCAGGCGGCGCGGGCTGGCGCTCGATCGGTTGCGCTTTCAGCAGTTCGATCTGGACGGGGATCTCGGCCGGCGGCGGCGTGAATGCATCGCGGTTGCGCATCAGCCAGAACGCGGCAAGTGCGTGCAGCACCAGCACGACGACGAGCGCGACGGCCACGCGCAGCCAGCGGCGGGGCAGGGCGTGACTCGGGCGGATGTCGGCAGGCGGCATGGGCATCGGAACAGGATCGGGGCGGTCGCGTGACGTCGGGCGCACGGCGCGCCACAGGAATCGGACCGCCGGATGCGCCGCGCGTTCGCGCTGCTTGACGTGGGGCGAGTCGGTGGGGCGAATCCGGTGCGTCAGGCGTCGCGTGCGTCGGGACTATAGCCGAGTTCGTAAGACAGTTTTTGCGCGCATGCGCGCAGCGCGGTGTCGATCTCTCCGCCCCACGCGATGTCGAACGAGCCTTCCTGGCCGAGCGCGACGATCGCGAGCGCGAGTTCGCCGACCGCATCGAACACGGGCATGCAGAACGCGTGGATCGTCGGCAGCAGCATCCCTTCGACGCGTGCGGCCTCGTGCTTGCGCACGTCGGCAAGCACCGCGTCGACCTCGTCGAGCGTGCGCGGGCCGCCGTGGTGCGGCGAGCGGCGCGTGTCGGCGAGTTCGCGCTCGAGCATCGCGGCGGTCTTGCTGCGCGGCAGGTACGCGGCGAACAGCAGGCCGGTTGCCGAGCCGAGCAGCGGCATCACGTCGCCGAGCTTCAGCGACGCCTTCGCCGGGTGGCTCGACTCCATCCAGTGCACGATCGTCGGCCCCTGGTTGCCCCACACCGCGATGCCGACCGTCTGGTCGAGGCGGTCGCGGAATTCGGTCAGCGCGATCCGCGCGAGCTTCACGCCGTCGACGCGAGCGAGTCGCGCGAGCCCCATCTGCAAGGCGAAGCCGCCGAGCTCGTAGCGCCCGGAAACGGGGTCTTGCGACACGACGCCGAGCCGCGAGAAGCTGACGAGGTAGCGGTGCGCCTTCGCGGGACTCATGCCCGCGCGCTGCGCGAGATCGCGCAGCATCATCGCGCGCGGCTCGCTCGTCAGCACGTCGAGCAGGCGAAAGCCGACCTCGATCGACTGAATGCCGGAACGGACCTTCTCGCCGTTCTCGCCGGAGGTGGCGTCGTCGGTGTCGGAGTCGGCGAGATCGTCGTCGGGAAGCGGGTTGGCGGGCATGGGCAGCGGGTGCGCGAGAATGCGGCAGGAATCGGGGTGAAAACGGCAGGCGCGATCGTCGCGCGCCGCATGGATTCACCATCGTAAAATAGATTCCCTCCATCGTCACTACAACGCCAGAGTCCCCCTATGAAACTTGCTTCGCTGAAGGACGGCACGCGCGACGGCCAGCTGATCGTCGTGTCGCGCGACCTGCACACCGCGGCGATCGCCGATGCGATTGCGCCGACGCTGCAGCGCGTCCTCGACGACTGGGCGTTCTACGCGCCGCAGCTGCGCGAACTGTACGACGCGCTGAACCACGGCCGCGCGCGCAATGCATTCGCGTTCGATCCGGCCAACTGCATGGCGCCGCTGCCGCGCGCGTTCCAGTGGGCCGACGGCTCCGCGTACGTGAACCACGTCGAGCTCGTGCGCCGTGCGCGCGGCGCGGAGATGCCGCCCGAGTTCTGGACCGACCCGCTGATGTACCAGGGCGGCAGCGACGATTTCCTGGGGCCGCGCGACGACGTCGTGTGCCCGTCGGAGGAATGGGGCATCGATTTCGAGGCGGAAGTCGCGGTGATCACCGGCGACGTGCCGATGAGCACCTCGCCCGACGCCGCGCTGAAGGCCGTGCGCCTCGTCACGCTCGTGAACGACGTGTCGCTGCGCAACCTGATTCCGGCCGAACTCGCGAAGGGCTTCGGCTTCTTCCAGAGCAAGCCGGCCACCGCATTCGCACCGGTCGCCGTGACGCCCGACGAGCTCGGCGACGAATGGCGCGAAGGCCGCGTACACCGGCCGATGATCGTCCACTGGAACGGCAAGAAAGTCGGCCAGCCCGATGCGGGCACCGACATGGTGTTCCACTTCGGCCAGCTGGTCGCGCACGCGGCGAAGACGCGCAACCTGCGTGCCGGCTCGATCGTCGGCTCGGGCACGGTGTCGAACAAGGACGCGAAGCGCGGCTACTGCTGCATCGCCGAGAAGCGCTGCCTCGAGACGATCGAGCACGGTGCGCCGCAGACCGAATTCATGCGCTACGGCGACACCGTGCGCATCGAGATGTTCGACGCGGCCGGCAAGTCGATCTTCGGCGCGATCGAGCAGTCGGTCGCCCCGCCCGACGGCACGGCGTAAGCCGCGCGGCGCACGCGACGTACCGCGAAACCCGGCTTCGGCCCGCGCGCCGGGTTTCGCCTGATGTTTGGCCGCGCGGGCTTGGCTACACTCGACTCGAGAGCCTCGAACAAGGAGCGGCACATGGCCGATCTCGCCGCGTACGGCGGTTACGAAGCATTGAAGGTGACGCGCCGCGACCACGGCGTGCTCGACATCGTGATGAGCGGCGAGGGCGCGAACCGTAGCGGCCTCGCGACCGCGAACGCGCGCATGCATCGTGAGCTCGCCGATATCTGGCGCGACGTCGATCGCGATCCCGACACGCGCGTCGCGGTGATCCGCGGCGAAGGCAAGGGCTTTTCGGCGGGTGGCGATCTCGCGCTCGTCGAGGACATGGCGAACGACTTCGACGTGCGCGCCCGCGTGTGGCGCGAGGCGCGCGACCTCGTCTACAACGTGATCAACTGCAGCAAGCCGATCGTGTCGGCGATGCATGGCCCGGCCGTCGGCGCGGGGCTCGTCGCCGGGTTGCTCGCCGACATCTCGATCGCCGCGCAGGACGCGCGCATCATCGACGGCCATACGCGGCTCGGCGTCGCGGCCGGCGACCACGCGGCGATCGTGTGGCCGCTGCTGTGCGGGATGGCGAAGGCGAAGTACTACCTGCTGCTGTGCGAGCCCGTGAGCGGCGCGGAGGCCGAACGGATCGGGCTGGTCTCGCTTGCGGTCGAGCCGGCCGACCTGCTGCCGAAGGCGTACGAGGTGGCCGAGCGGCTCGCGCACGGTTCGCAGTCGGCGATCCGCTGGACCAAGTACGCGCTGAACAACTGGCTGCGTTCGGCCGGGCCGACCTTCGATACGTCGCTCGCGCTCGAATTCATGGGCTTCGCGGGGCCCGACGTGCAGGAAGGCATCCGTTCGCTGCGCGAGCGGCGCCCGCCCGCGTTCCCCGGCGACGCGCCGTTCTGACGCGCGCTATGATCGAACCACGCGCGGCTGCGCGACGCATGGCGGCCGCCTCGCTCCCCCAGTCAACCAGGATGCCCGTATGACGACCGATGCCTCCGGCGCCAACCCTTTCGCCGGTTTTGCCGGCTTCAAGCCCGCCGACATGATGGACCGCATGTGGGACATGGTCCGGATGTCGCCGTTCGGCGGGATGACGCCGTTCCCGGGCGCCACGCAAGGGCTGCCGCCGTCGCTGTCGAGCATGTCCGACATGATGTCGCCGCTCACGAACGTCGAGGAGCTCGACAAGCGGATCACCGATCTGCGCGCGGTCGAGCAGTGGCTGAAGCTCAACCTCGGGATGCTGCAGTCCGCGATCCAGGCGCTCGAGGTGCAGCGTGCGACGCTCGCGACGCTGCGTGCGTTCGGCGCGTTCGCGCAAAGCTCGATGTCGGCGGCCGAGGAAGCGGCCGTTGCCGCCGCGCAGGCGGCGAAGGCCGCGCCGTCCGGCGACGCGTCGCCGGCGCCGGATGCCACCGATGCGTCCGCGGGCGACGCCACGCAGCAGGCGTTCGACCCGGCCGGCTGGTGGAACCTGTTGCAGTCGCAGTTCAACCAGCTCGCGAGCCTCGCGATGGCGCAGCCGGGCATGCAGCCTGCGGCGCCGGGCGACGCGCAGCCGGACGCGGCCGCCGCACCGGAGCCGGCCGCGAAGCCGGCGCCGGCCGCCGCCGCGCCGCGCAAGCCCGCCGCGAAGCGCGCGAAGCCGTCCGGTTCGGCCGCCGCGCGCGCAGCCGCCGCTTCGTCGCCCGAAACGCGTCCGCCGAAGCGCTCGACGTGACGCGGCGCAGGTAGCAGGTCGATCATGCGGCTCGCGCTCGTTCTGATGGGGGGCGGTGCGCGTGCCGCCTACCAGGTCGGCGTGCTGAAGGCGCTGGCCGAGATCGCACGCGAAGCCGATCCGCAGCGGCACACGCTGCCGTTCGCGGTTGTTTGCGGCTCGTCGGCCGGCGCGATCAACGCGACGTCGCTCGCGAGCCACGCGGACGATTTCTCTCACGGCGTGCGGCGCCTGCTCGAGTTCTGGGAGCCGCTGCGCGCCGATTACGTGTATCGCAGCGACTGGCTCGGCATCGCGGCCGCCGGCGCGCGCTGGCTCGCGGCGATGACCTTCGGCTGGGCGGCCCGCCGCTCGCCGCGCGGGTTGCTCGACAACACGCCGCTCGCGCACCTGCTGCAGCGCGAGCTGAGCTTCCACCGGATCGAGCAGATGCTCGAGGCGCGCCTGCTGCATGCGCTTTCCATTACCGCGCTCAGCTATTCGAGCGGCCGGCACCTGACGTTCTACCAGGCGGCGCAGCCGATCCAGGCGTGGCGGCGCGCGCAGCGCACCGCGCGGCTCGTCGACCTGTCGGCGTCGCACCTGCTCGCGTCGTCGGCCATCCCGTTCGTGTTCCCGGCCGTGCCGCTCGTGCTCGACGGGCAGATCGAATACTTCGGCGACGGGTCGATCCGGCAGATCGCGCCGCTGTCGCCGGCGATCCACTTCGGCGCGGACCGGATCGTCGTCGTCGGCGCGGCCGACCCGCGGCCCGAGATCCCGGCCGCGAACGGCGCCGGGCTGGTGCGGGGCTACCCGACGCTCGCGCAGATCGGCCAGCAGGTGCTCGCGAGCGTGTTCCTCGACTCGATCGGCTCGGACATCGAACGCATCGAGCACATCAACCGGATGATCGAGCACCTGCCGCACCAGGTCGAGGTCGACAGCGGCTGGCGGCACGTCGACGTGCTCGCGATCGCGCCGTCCGAGCGCATCGAGCTGATCGCCGCGAAGCACCTGAAGCAGATGCCTGCGACCATGCGCGGGCTGCTCGGCGCGATCGGCGGCAGCCAGCCGGCCGGCGCGTCGTTCGCGAGCTACCTGCTGTTCGAGGAGGCGTTCACGCGCGAGCTGATCGAACTCGGCTACGTCGACGGGCGCGCGCAACGCGACGCGCTGGCCGGCTGGATCGCGCAGGCGGACGGCGGCAGCGCGCCGGCGGCCGGCAGGCCCCCGGAGGACGGTCTTGCCGCCGGCAAAATACGGGTCTGACACGCGCAGGAGAATGTAAGGTTGCGTTTTCGCGACGGTTGCCCGCGACCGATCGCCGCACCGCGGATGGCGGCGCGCGACCGGGCCGCCGTCTCGGAACCGTCATTCACGCGTGCTATCATGGCCGCCGCCGTATACACCATATCGAGCAGCCCGCCGATCCGGCATCCGCACGGGACCCTCCGGGGAACCCGCCTGGGGCAGGGGACGGGCGCGCCAACGAGCCGGCCGGCGCCGGTCCCCAACTCAGGCAAGCGTGGCCGGCTCCGTCCGAACGGAGCGTGGCTGCGGCATGTCCAACGGCGGCGACGCGGCCGCCCGGCTGCCGGACGAGGAATCAGCGTCCGGCGGGTCGGTTTCCCGCGTAAAATTAGAGTCTTGGCTGCAAAAAGCGCGCGTGGTGCGCTTGCGCGGCAACAGTCACGTTTAGAGAAGTCGCATTGCGCAGAACAGGGGTGGGACCATCATGAACACGATGCTTTATCCGGAACTTTACAGGTCGCTCGAAGCCGTCCGCTGGGACATGGAGAAGGACATTCCGTGGGACAAGTTCGACGCTTCGCTGCTCACCGACGAACAGGCGAAGACGATCAAGATGAACGCGATCACCGAATGGTCGGCGTTGCCCGCGACGGAAATGTTCCTGCGCGACAACCAGCACGACAGCGACTTTTCCGCGTTCATGAGCGTGTGGTTCTTCGAAGAGCAGAAGCATTCGCTCGTGCTGATGGAATACCTGCGCCGCTTCAAGCCGGACATGGTGCCGACCGAAGAGGAACTGCACGCGGTGCGCTTCCAGTTCGACCCGGCGCCGCCGCTCGAGACGCTGATGCTGCACTTCTGCGGCGAAATCCGCCTGAACCACTGGTACCGTTGCGCGGCCGACTGGCACACCGAGCCCGTCATCAAGCAGATCTACGAAACGATTTCGCGCGATGAAGCACGTCATGGCGGTGCGTACCTGCGCTACATGAAGAAGGCGCTGAACAACTGCGGCGACGTCGCCCGTGCCGCGTTCGCGAAGATCGGCGTGCTGATGGCGTCGGCGCGCCGCACCGAGAAGCCGCTGCACCCGACCAACCTGCACGTGAACCAGGCGCTGTTCCCGCGCGACACCGTGCAGTCGCGCCTGCCCGATCCGGAATGGCTCGAGCGCTGGCTCGACGAGCAGATCCGTTTCGACGGCGAGTGGGAAAAGAAGGTCGTGGAGCGCATCCTGCACAACCTGTCGATCCTGTTCGAGCGCACGTTCGCGACCGCGCAGGAACTGAACCGCTACCGCAAGGAAGTCACCGGCCGCCTGCAGGCCGAAAGCGGCCCGTCGTCGGCCGCCCAGCCGGCCTGAGGCCGGCAGGCCCCGCCGCCGGCGTGAATCGCGCCGGCCGGGTGCCGCCGCAGTGCCGTGTCCGTTGCATGAAGCCCGCCTGGCCAGCCCGGCGGGCTTTTTATCTGGTGCCGCCGTCGCGTGCGCCGTTGCCCATTCCGTCCGATCTCCACCATGTCCGCTACCTTCGAACGCAAGCTGATCACCCGTGATGCTCTCGTCGCGCTGCGCGCGTCGCTGCCGTCGCCCGTCGTGTTCACCAACGGCGTCTTCGACATCCTGCACCGCGGCCACGTCACGTATCTCGCCGATGCGAAAGCGCTCGGCGCGTGCCTGATCGTCGGCGTGAACAGCGATGCGTCGGTGCGCATGCTCGGCAAGGGCGACGACCGGCCGATCAACCGAGAAGAAGACCGCGCGGCACTGCTCGCGGCGCTGGAAAGCGTCGACTGGGTCGTGACGTTCGGGGAACAGACGCCGGTGTCGCTGATCGAGGCCGTCCGTCCGGACATCCTCGTGAAGGGCGGCGACTACGACATGGATGCGCTGCCGGAATCGGCGCTCGTGCGCGGCTGGGGCGGCCGTGCGCTGGCGATTCCGTTCGAGCACGACCGCTCGACCACCGCGTTGTTGAAGAAGGTGCGCGCGCAGCAGTCCTGAGCGCGGCCCGGCGCCGTCAGGGCGCGGATGCCGCGAGCGGCGCGGTCGTGATGGCTGGCGGCGCGATCGGGCCACCGACGACGGGTTGGTCGGTCGCCTGCGCGAGCGGCGTCACGCGCAGCGCATCGGGCCGGACCTGCCGCGACAGCACGCCGGGTTCGCGCGGGCCGGCCGACGGCAGCGGCCCGAACACGCCGCGCGCCACCACGAACGCGAGCATGTTGGCGAGAAAGAGAACAGCGATCAGCCAGCGCAGCATCGTCGAAACTCCTTGTCGTCATCGACGTCGTTCACGTCATTCAGTCGAGCCGGCCGCGTGGCCGGCTTTTTCATGGCTTCCGCCGGTCGATTGCGCGGGCTGTTGCAGCCGCCCCGCGCATCTCGCTTCGTCAGCGTGCCGCATGTCCGTCCGGACCCGCGTCGCCACGCACCGGCGCGATGCCCGCGCCTGTTCCGTCAATCCTGCGCGGCTTCGGCCGCGATCAACGCGAGCCCGGACAGGATCAGTGCATCGTGCCGCGTATGCGGGACCGTCAGCGCGCGCGCGACGTCGTCCGCCGCGCCGCCGGCCAGCACGAGTCGCACGGGCGCCTGCCACGCTTCGGCAAGGTCGCGCCAGGCGCGTTCGATCAGCCCGGCCTGCGCATACAGGCAGCCGGCCGACAGCGAGCGTGGCGTATCGACCTGGAACGGCTCGGTCTGCGCGCCCGCGAGCAGGCCGCTCGCGATATCGGTGGTCAGCGTCGGCAACTGCGCGGTGTGCGTGCCGAGCGCGCGCATCATCAGCGCCCAGCCCGGCGCGATCAGCCCGCCCGTGAAGCGGCCGTCCGCGCGCAGCGCCTCGAGCGTCGTCGCGGTGCCGAACGTCGCGATCAGCAGATGCTCGCCCGGAAATGCTGTATGTGCGCCGATCAGGCCGGCCCAGCGATCGCTGCCGAGCTGCTCGGGCGTCGTATAGCCGTTCGTCACGCCGCATTGCGTGGGCCGCGAGCGGATCGTCGTACGTGGCAGCCCCGGCCAGCGCGCATCGAGCAGCGCGTCGATCCGCGCGGCGACGTCGGCGCCCGCGACGTTCGAGATCCAGGCGCCGCGCGGCTGCGGCAGATGCGACCAGTCGGGATCGGCGCCGCCATCGCGCGCGTGGCCGAACGCGCCCGTGTCGACGAGCGTGCGCTGCGCGTCGGCGAGCGCCCACTTGATCCGGCTGTTGCCGGCGTCGATCAGCAGGTGCGGCTCGCTCATTGCGCTTCGCGCAGCGACACGTCGCCGGCCGCGATCGTCTGCACGCCGTTCGGCGTGTCGAGCAGCAGTTGCCCGGTCGCATCGATGCCCGTCGCGATGCCGCGCGCGCGTTCGACGCCCTGTTCGAGCAGCACGACTTCGCGGCCTGCGTATGCGTGCAGCGCGTGCCAGCGCGGCAGGAACGGCGCGAGGCCGTCGGTGCCGAACTGCGCGAGTGCGGGCGTGAGTGCGTTCAGCGACGCGGCGAGCGTATCGGTGAGGTTGGCCGACGCGCACGCGATCGACAGCGCGGCCGGCGGCAGCCCGCTCGCGAGCGTCGCTTCGCGCGCACGCAGCGCATCGACCTGCGCGGCGACGGCCTCCGCGCCGCGCACGTTGATGCCGAAGCCGATCACGACGGCGGTGGCGTCGGCGGTGGTCCAGACGGTTTCGATCAGGATCCCGGCGAGCTTGCCGACGATGCGCGGCGCGCCGTCGTCGGTGGCCGTCAGCAACAGGTCGTTCGGCCATTTGAGCGCCACGCGCGAGCGGGCGTCGAGCGGCAGCGCAGCCAGCCCTTCGGCGAGCGCGACGCCGATCGCGATGCTGAGGCCGCCGAGCGCGTCGACGGGGCGCGGCACGATGCAGCCGACCGAGCACAGCAACGCATTGCCGGGCTGCGCGAACCACGGGCGGCCCTGCCGGCCGCGGCCGGCCGTCTGCTCGAACGCGACGCGTACGAGCGGCGCGGGCAGTGCCTTTGCGTTGCGCGGCAGCGCCTTGAGCCGCGTCGCGACGTCGGCGTTGGTCGAGCCGGTGGCGGCGACGATGTCGAGCGGCCACGCGCGCGGCGCGGCGTCCAGATGGGCCTCGAGCCGGTTGCGCGCGATGTGCGCGTCGCCGGATTCGGGCGTGTCGGAGGAGGTGGGGGCGTTCATGGCGCCTATTGTAGCGACAGGGGGCGCTGGCAGGCGCCGGACGCCGCGCGCAACCAGCGGGGCGGCGCGCGCCGCCGCGCGGCTCAGTGCTGTTCCATCCGCTCCAGCGCCTTGATGTCTTCCTCGGTCGTCATTTCGCACGCGAGCAGCGTCTTGCCCTTCAACGCCGGGCCCTGACGGGCCGACACGAGGATCAGCGCGCCACCCGGGCCGCGGACGCTCAGCCGGCGCGAATAGCCGACGGACGACGCGCCCAGCAGGTGACCCTTCTCTAGCGTGAGCTGGTAGCGCTCGGCGAGCCGGCCGGCGACTTCACCGTCGACGAGCACGCCGATGCCGGTACTCAAGAACACGACGTGCTGGGTCGTGAAGCCGTCGCGGCGGATCGGTTCCGGCAGACGATAGACGTCGGCGCCGAGCATCGACTGGTCCGGCTTCGGATCGGCCGCCTTCGCGGTGTTGTAGATCGAATCCATCAGGTCCGACGTGAACGGCGGCTTGCAGAGCGCGGCGTTGAAGATGTCGTAGTGGGCGGGCGGTGCGGCGAGTGCCGCGAGCGGGGCGGCCGCGACGGAAATGACGGCCAGGCCGAGGGCGGCGCGAAGCCGCGACAGGCGATCGGACATGATGCAGTTCTCTCGGGTTTTATTGTGAGGCTGCATGTTAAGGCATTGCGGCGAGCGTATCGCGCCAGCGCCCCGCGACCGATTCCGTTTCCGGACGATCGATGCGCGGGGCGTCGGGTCAAGCGTGTCGCGGAAGACCTGCCGTCACGGCGCGACGACCGGGTGCTTAAGCGCATGCGCGGTCTCGATCCACTGCGCGTGGAACTCGTCCGCGTCGGGCTTGAGCCCGAGCTCGCCGTTGCGATAGGCCATCGCGAGCGTCTGCACGGCTTCCGGCAATTCGTGCTCGGCCGCCCGGCGATACAGCGCCAGTGCGCGCGCGTCGTCGCGCGGCACGCCGCTGCCGTCGCGGTACGCATTGGCGAGCATGAAGTCCGCGGCCGGGATGTCGGCTTGCGACGCGACCTCGAACCAGTGCGCGGCCTGCACCGGATCGGCGGCGATGCCGTAGCCGCTGCGATAGATCAGCCCGAGGTAATACGCCGCGGCCGGGTCGCCCTGTCCGGCCGCTTCGCCGAGCAGCGCGCGGGCGCGCACGTAATCCTTCGGGATGTCGCCGCTGCCGAGCAGCATCGCCTTGCCGAGCGCGAGCTGCGCGCGCCGTGCGGCCGGCGCGTCGGCCTTGCTGTCGGCCGTCGCGGCGGTTTCCAGCCAGCCGCGCCCTTCGTCGCGCAGCCCTGGTTCGCGCGCGTCGACGAGCGCGATGCCGAGCGCCGCCTGCGCGGCGCCCGAGCCGCGGCGCGCGAGCGTGCGCAACTGCGCCAGCGCGTGCGGCTCGGTGGCCTGCGTGACCATCGCCTGCCACTCGTCGAGCTGCGCGGCGCTCGGCGCGGGGCCGGTGCCGCGCAGGCCGGTCGCAGCGACCACGGCCGCGACGGTTACGGCCGCCGCCGCGAGCAGCGCGGCCGGCGGGAGTTTCGTGCGCAGCACGCGCCGCGCGGCGGCGGCGAGGCCGGGTTCGGCCGGCCGCATCGTCCGGATCGGTTGCATCGCGTGTCTCATTGCGTGAGGTCGATCTCGTAGGTGGCGAGGTTCTTGCCCGAGCCGTCGTCGGCCGCGACCTGCGTGATGCCGGTGAGGCCGGCCGCTGCTGCGTCGCCCAGACGGTTCTGCGCGGACGCGAACTGCACGTGCGCGACCGAGCTCGCGAGCTTCGTGAAGCGCCAGCTGCGCTGCGCGCCGTCCGCCGTGCGCGTGATCGCGCCTCGTTTCTTGATGAACGAGATCAGCACGTCGCGGTTCGCATCGGGCGACGCGAAGATCGTCTTGCTGCCGTCGAGGCCCGGGAAGTTGCCGCCGCCGCTCGCGCGGTAGTTGTTGGTCGCGACGATGAACTGCGCGTTCGGATCGATCGGCGCGCCCTTGTACGTCAGGTTCTTGATGCGGCTGCCGAGCGGCTGCGTGACGTCGATTTCATACGCGAGATCGGCCGACGTGAACATGTCGAAGTTGTAACCGGGGAAGGTGCTGACGAGCGGCTGCACGGTCGCCTTGGTCGGGTCGATCCGGTTGAAGCGCTTCGCGGCCGTCTCGAGCCAGTTCTTGACGTCGGCGCCGCTCACCTTCACCGCATAGACGGTGTTCGGATACAGGTACAGGTCGGCCGCGTTGTTGATCGCGAGCGCGCCCGGCGCGACGTCCGTATAGTCGGTGCCGCCGCCGAAGCCGCTCTTGAACGGCGCGCTGACCGACAGCACCGGCAGCGACGCGTACTGCGGCAGGTTCGCCTGCACGTAGGTCTTCACGTAGTCGGCCTGCGCTTCGTTGACGATCTGGATCGCGCCCGGATCGCCGACATCCGCGAAGTACGAGTTCATCCGGTAGTCGGTCGAGCCGATCGGCGTCTTCACGTAGTCGATCGTCGCCTGGTGCTCGGCGGCGATCGCGGCGGAAACCGACGGGTCGGCCGCGACGTAGCTCTTGTCGGCGTTCTGGGTCGAGCGCGCCTCGACGGTCGTCTGCGACTTGTCGACGCTCCACGTCTTGCCGTCGAACTTCAGGCCGAGCTTGATCACACCGAGGTGCTTGCCCCAGTAGTTGGCCATCACGGTCGGCACGCCGTTGACGGTGCCCTTGACCTTGTCGACGCCCGGCAGGTTGAACTGCGACACGGTGCTGTTCGCGTCCGGGAACACCTGGTGCGAGTGGCCGATCAGCATTGCGTCGATGCCCGTCACCTTCGACAGCCACCAGCTGCCGTTTTCCATCGTCGGCGAGTACGCGGAATTGTCGAGGCCGCCATGCGAGATCGCGACGACGAGATCGGCACCCTTCGCGCGCATTTCCGGAATGTACTTCTCGGCCGCTTCCTTCAGGCCGGTCGTGTAGACCTTGCCGTCGAGCCAGCGCTTGTCCCAGTTCATGATCGCGGGCGGCGTGAAGCCGATGATGCCGATCTTCACGGGCGCGCTGACCGTCTTGCCGTCCGGCGTCGTGGCCGTCACGGTGCGGGTCAGGATCGTGTACGGCGTGAACAGCGGTGCGTTGGTCTTCGCGCTGATCACGTTCGCGAGCACCTGCGGGAAGTTCGGGCCCGCGCACTTCTTCTGCTGGGCCGGCGCCGGCAGGCCGTCGACCTCGAACGTGTTGCCGGTCACCTGCGACAGGTACGGCAGCCCGTAGTTGAATTCGTGGTTGCCGATCCCGCCGCCGTCGAATTTCGCGGCGTTCATCACCTTGTAGATCGCGAGCGTCTGGTCGCAGCCGACCGGCTTCACGAGCGCCTGGTAGTCCGACAGCGCGGTGCCCTGGATCGTGTCGCCGTTGTCGAGCAGCAGCGTGTTCGGGTACTGCTTGCGCGCCTGGGCGATCAGCGTCGACACGCGCTCGAAACCGAGCGAATTGTCGGCGGCGAGTTTGAAATAGTCATACGACAGCACGTTGGTGTGCAGATCGGTCGTCTCGAGCAGCGCGAGCGTGGCCGTCGTGCCGACGGGCGCCTGGGCCTGCGGCTGCGACGGTGGCGTGGCGGTGACGTCGTCGCCGCCACAGCCGGCGAGGGTGAAGGCGAGGCTGGCGAGCGCGGCGGCGGCCGGTACGTGCCGGCGGGAAAGCGGGGGGAAACGCATCGGTTGTCCTGTTCGGTGTTCTGTTTTATGAATCGCGAGGGATGCAGCGAATGGCGGCGCGGGGCGCCGACGGCCTGATGTGCGGCGCGTGAGAGTATCGAAAGGAAACGTGACGGAAGAATGAAAGGTCGCGAAGCAGGCAACGTCCCGTCGGCGCGGCCCCGGCGCCCTGGCTGCGTGCCCCGTGCCGGGCGCCCCGGCTGTGCGCCCCGGCGAAAATCCTCACGTCGCGGCTCCGGGCGGTTCGCTACAATGGCCGCTGTCATCCTTTTGCAAACAACCTGCCCTTGGACTTCGAGACTCCTCCCGGCCTGTCGGTCGACGCCGGCGGTCAGGGCCAGACGGTGCGCCTGTACGGCCAGTGGACCGCGCTCGCGCTTGCGCGCAATCGCGGCGCCGTGGCGCGCCGCGTCGCGAGCATCGCCACCGGGCGCGTGAGCGATTGGGATCTGTCCGGCATCGAGCGGCTCGACCACGTCGGCGGCCAGGCGCTGTGGCGCGTGTGGGGCCGCAAGCTGCCGGCCGGCGTCGAGCTGAGCGCCACGCAGCGCACGATCTTCGAGCGCATCGAACGGCTCGACAGCGAGCGCGAGGCGCCGGAGCGCGTCGTGCGCTTCGATCCCGTCACGCGGCTCGGCCAGGCGATCTTCGCGTTCGGCGAGCACCTGCAGGGCGGCATCGCGATGTTCGGTCTCGTGATCCTCGATGCGCTGTCGGTACTGCGCCGCCCGAAGACGATGCCGTGGAAGGAAACCTCGGCGAACATCTACAGCGCCGGCGCGCAGGCGCTGCCGATCACCGCGCTCGTCGCGTTCCTGATCGGCATCGTGCTCAGCTACCTGTCCGCACAGCAGTTGCAGATGTTCGGCGCGAACCGCTACATCGTGAACATCCTCGGGTTGTCGGTGATCCGCGAGCTCGGCCCCGTGCTGTCGGCGATCCTCGTCGCGGGCCGCTCAGGCTCGGCGATCACCGCGCAGATCGGCGTGATGCGCGTGACCGAGGAGCTCGACGCGATGCGCGTGATGGGCATCCCGCACGGGCTGCGGCTGATCCTGCCGCGCGTGCTCGCGCTCGGCGTTGCAATGCCGCTGCTCGTGATGTGGACCAACATCATCGCGCTGACGGGCGGCGCCCTTGCCGCGAAGCTCGTGCTCGGGATCGACGTCAACTATTTCGTGCGCTCGCTGCCGGGCGTCGTGCCGATCGCGAACCTGTACATCGGCGTCGGCAAGGGCGTCGTGTTCGGCATGTTGATCGCGCTGGTCGCATGCCATTTCGGCTTCCGGATCAAGGCGAATTCGCAGAGCCTCGGCGAAGGCACGACCACGTCGGTCGTGTCGTCGATCACGGTCGTGATCCTCGCCGACGCGGTGTTCGCGATCCTGTTCCAGAACGTGGGGCTCGGATGAACGCATCGAACGAAACGTCCGCGCATGCGGCGGTCGTCGGCGCCGGTTCAGGCGGCACGCAGCCGGCCGCGGGGGCCGATGCCGGCGACCTCGTGATCGAGGTGCGCAACCTGACCAAGCGCTACGGGCGCAACATCATTCACCAGAAGCTCGACTTCGACGTGCGGCGCGGCGAGATCGTGGCGATCGTCGGCGGCTCGGGCTCCGGCAAGACCACGCTCGTGCGGCAGATCCTCGGCCTCGAGCGGCCGACGTCGGGCACGATCAAGGTGTTCGGCGAAGATACCGCGACGATCGACGACGCGAGCGCGCGGATGATGCGCACGCGCTCGGGGATGCTGTTCCAGCAGGGTGCGCTGTTCTCGTCGATGACGGTGTTCGACAACGTCGCGCAGCCGCTGCGCGAGCTTGGCCGCGTGCCGCCGGACCTGCTGCACGACATCGTGATGCTGAAGCTCGAGATGGTCGGCCTGCCGTGCAAGCATGCGTCGAAGATGCCGGCCGCGCTGTCGGGCGGGATGGTGAAGCGGGTCGGCATCGCGCGCGCGATCGCGCTCGAGCCCGAGCTGCTGTTCCTCGACGAGCCGACGGCCGGCCTCGATCCGCAGGCGTCGGACGAATTCGTCGAGCTGATCGCGACGCTGCACCGCACGCTCGGGCTGACCGTCGTGATGGTGACGCACGACCTCGACACGATGGTCGCGCTGTCGACGCGTGTCGCGGTGCTGGCCGACCGCAAGGTGCTGG
The DNA here is from genome assembly GCF_905339975.1 of Burkholderia sp. BCC1999. Classification (NCBI taxonomy): domain Bacteria; kingdom Pseudomonadati; phylum Pseudomonadota; class Betaproteobacteria; order Burkholderiales; family Burkholderiaceae; genus Burkholderia; species Burkholderia sp. BCC1999. The sequence goes on from NZ_CAJPHP010000025.1 coordinate 105,893, forward strand.
TCGCCGCGCCGGTCGAGGAGGCCGCGAACGTCGACCACCCGTTCATCCACGAATATTTCCTGGGGCTGCGCGGGCGCCGCGCATTGCAGGCGCTGCCGCCCGAACGGCGCGCGAAGCTGCCGAAGGCGGCCCTCGAACCGGCGCTGTCGAGCGTCGAGCTGTAGGAACGAAGGAATCCGCGAATGGAAAACAAATCACATGCGTTCTGGGCCGGCCTGTTCACGATCGCGCTGACGCTCGCGATCGCGGGCACCGTGTTCTGGTTCAACGTCGACCGCACCGTGCGCGTGCCGTACGACCTGCTCGCGCGCACCAACGTGACGGGGCTGTTCCCGGACGCGGCCGTGCGCTTTCGCGGCCTCGATGTCGGCAAGGTGCAGTCGATCGGCTTCGATCGCACGCATCCGGGCCAGATCCGGATCCGCATCCTCGTCGATCACGACGCGCCGATCACGCAGTCGACCTACGGCAGCCTCGGCTTTCAGGGCGTGACGGGGATCGCGTTCGTGCAGCTCGAGGATACGGGGCGCGACCTGGCGCCGCTGCCGTCGTCGACGAAGTCGATTGCGCAGATCCCGATGCGGCCGAGCCTGTTCGACCAGATCCAGGAGCGCGGCGACGTGCTGCTGCGGCAGCTCGAACTGGCGGCCAAGAGCGCGAATGCGCTGATGTCGCCCGAGATGCGCGAGCAGTTGCGTGCGACGGCCGAGAGCCTGCAGCACGCGGCCGACGGCGCGACGACGCTGACGAAGCAGCTCGGCCCGGCAGTCACCGCGCTGCCGGAAACGATGCACGAGGTGAATCGCGCGATGGCGTCGGCAAACACGCTGCTGCAGCCGAACGGGCCGCTCGTGTCGAACCTGAACAAGGCCGGCACTGCCGCCGAGCAGGTCGGCGTCGCGCTGAACGATCTCAACGCGCGCGTGCAGTACGACACGCTGCCGCGTTTCAATACGCTGGCCGGCAGCGTCGGCGACGCGTCGCGACAATTGAAGGACGTGGCCGGTGAACTCGGCCGCAACCCGCGCAGTCTGTTGTTCGGTTCGCCCGGCGCGGCGCCGGGGCCCGGCGAAGCGGGCTTCGTCTGGCCCGGTGCGACGGCCGGGAAGTGAAGCGCAAACCCATCGATCGTCCGGCCGGAAACGGCCGGGTCATGACGCCCATCGAAACCGGAAACATCATGCAGGAACACGCCATGCCACGAATCCTTGACCGCGCGCTGCGTCCCGCCGCGGCCGCGCTTGCCGTGCTGACGCTCGCGCTGGCGGCCGGCTGTGCCGGCAACGGCGCGGTGCTGTCGAATGTCCGCTACGACCTCGGGCCCGCCTCATCGGTCGTGACGGCCGGTTCGGGCCCCGCGCTGAAGGTGCTCGACGTCGCCGCACCCGACGCGCTCGACTCGGACAAGTTCGCGTACCGCCTCGCGTACGCGGACGCGCAGCATGTGGCCGTCTATCGCGACAGCCGCTGGACCGCGCCGCCCGCGCAACTGCTCACGCAGCGGCTGCGCGGCGCGTTGTCGTCGCGCGGCGCGGTGCTCGAAGGGTCCGACGGCGTACGCGCGCCGACCCTCAAGGTCGACCTGAACGAATTCGAGCAGGTGTTCGACGGGCAGTCGCAGAGCCACGGCGCCGTCACCGCGCGCGCGACGCTGACGCTCGACGGCAAGGTGCTCGGTCAGCGCACGTTCGTCGCGCGCGCCCCGTCGAGCACGCCGGACGCGGCCGGCGGCGCACGCGCGCTCGCGACCGCGAGCGACGAGCTCGTGTCGCAGATCGCCGCGTGGGTCGGCATGCAGGCGTACGCGGGCACCCCGTGACGCGCGCCGCGCAGCCGCGATGAACGCGGCCGGCACGCATCGCGCATCGCCGCTCGCGCGGCAGGCCTTTGCCGCTTACGCGGCGCTCATCGTCTACGCGTCGCTGTATCCGTTCGAAGGCTGGGTGTCGCTCGGCATCGGGCCGTTCGATTACCTGTTCGCGCCGATGCAGCGCTACGTGACCGCGTTCGATGTAGTCACGAACGTGCTCGGCTATCTGCCGTTCGGCGCGCTCGGCGTGCTCGCGCTGCACCCGCGCTGGCGCGGCGTGGCCGCGACGCTGATCGCGGGCGGGCTCGGCGTGCTGCTGTCGGGCTCGATGGAAGCGCTGCAGACCTACCTGCCGACGCGGGTCGCGTCGAATCTCGATCTTGGCGCCAACGCGCTCGGCGCGCTGCTGGGCGCGGCGCTCGTCGCGCCGGCCACGGGCGCGCTGCTCGACCGCGGCGCGCTGCGCCGGCTGCGTTTCGCGTGGTTCGAGGCCGACGGCGCGACGCCACTGCTGCTGGCCGCGCTGTGGCCGTTCGCGATCCTGTTTCCGTCGCCGTTCCTGTTCGGCATCGGCGACTGGCCGGCCGCGCTGTGGGAGCGTGCCGACGCGTCGATGCAGGGCACGCTGCTCGCGTGGCTGCCGGCTGCCTGGCGCGTGAGCGAATGGCCCGAGCGGGTCGACGGCTGGCTGTCCGATTCCGCGTGGGAGGCCACGCTCGGCGGGCTGATGCTGTTCGCCGCGCTGACGATCGCGTCGCTCGCGATGCGGCCGCGCGCGCCGCGCATCCGGCTGCTGATCGCGCTGGTGGCCGCCACGCTGGTGCTGAAGGCTGCCGCGACGTTCATGCAGTCGGCCACCGGCCTCGTCGTCGTGTGGGCGACGCCCGGCGCGCGGCTCGGCATCGAGCTCGGCTTCGCCGCGGCGCTCGTTGCGCTGCGCGTGCCGCAGACGTGGCGTGCGACGCTCGCGGCGCTTGCGCTGCTGGCCGGCGTGGCGCTCGTGAACCTGCTGCCGGTCAATCCGTTCTTCGACTTCACGCTGTCGGGCTGGCGGCAGGGACGTTACGTGCACTTCAACAGCATCGCGCGCTGGCTCGCGTGGATCTGGCCCTATGCGGCGCTGATCTGGCTCGGCCAACGCGTCGAGCACGCTTGGCTGCCGGCTGCGCTGCGCCGCTGACGCGATGGTCCGGGCCACACGGCGGCGGCCGTATCGCGGGCAGCCGTGCGCGCCGGTCGCTATAATCTTCGGGATGAATGCAGTGTTCGGCACCAATCGGCACTGGTGTGCGGCGCCTTCGCACCCGTGGCCGCGTTGCAGATCTTCGCGAGGCCACCCGGCATCGCTGCGGTTTGCGCGTTGCCACGAGCACGAGTCCGCTGGCACATAAGCGCCGCCTGGGCACCGAACACGACACGCCCGTCGCCCCGCGCGACGGCAATCGCTCCTCTTTCCGCACGGCCTCGCGCCGGGCCGCTCGCCACCATCATGGATTCCTACTACCAGCACCACGTCTTCTTCTGCCTGAACCAGCGCGAACCCGGCGCCGAACGCCCGAGCTGCGCGCAATGCGACGCGCAGACCATGCAGGAATACGCGAAAAAGCGCGTGAAGGAACTCGGCCTCGCGGGGCCCGGCAAGGTTCGCATCAACAAGGCCGGCTGCCTCGACCGCTGCGAGGAAGGGCCCGTGATGGTCGTGTATCCGGAAGGCACGTGGTACACGTACGTCGACCAGGCCGACATCGACGAGATCGTCGAATCGCACCTGCGCGACGGCAAGGTCGTCGACCGCCTGAAGATCTGAGCGGGCCGGCCGAATGAACGTACATACGCAGAAATCGCTGATCGCGGGTCCGGTCGGGCAGATCGAAATCGCGGTCGACCTGCCGGACGCCATGCGCGAAAGCGGCGCCGCACCGCGGGGCATCGCGCTGGTCGCGCATCCGCATCCGCTGTTCGGCGGCACGATGGACAACAAGGTCGCGCAGACGCTCGCGCGCACGCTCGTGCAACTGAACTACGTCGTCTACCGGTCGAACTTCCGCGGTGTCGGTGCAACCGAAGGCGTGCACGACAACGGCACCGGCGAAGCCGACGACCTCGTGGCGGTGCTCGCGCACATGCGCGCTCAGCCCGCTTATGCGGACCTGCCGCTCGTGCTCGCGGGCTTCTCGTTCGGCACCTTCGTGCTGTCGCACGTCGCGAAGCGGCTGCGCGACGCGGGCGAGTCGATCGAGCGGATGGTGTTCGTCGGCACGGCCGCGAGCCGCTGGCAGGTGGCCGACGTGCCCGAGAACACCCTCGTGATCCACGGCGAAACCGACGACACGGTGCCGATCGCGTCGGTGTACGACTGGGCGCGGCCGCAGGAGCTGCCGGTCGTCGTGATCCCCGGCGCCGAGCATTTCCTCCATCGCAAGCTGCACGTGCTGAAGCGCATCATCGTCGACGCATGGCGCTGACCGGCATGCGGGCGCCGGCGTAAGCGTCGGCGGCCCGTCCCGCGCACCGGCACCCGGCCGGACGCGCGACCCTTCCCGAACCCTCGCGCGACATCGGGCCGCACCACGCGGCGCGGCGCCTGCCGCACGACGGCGCAACCCCACTTGCACACCGCCTGCACGCGCCTTTCGCGCGGCTTCGAGTGCGCCTGCCCGCCGCATGCGCGCGCTATGCTCCCGAAGCCGGTGTGTGGCCGTCCGGCGCCAGGTTCGCGAAAACGCCCTGCGCGGCCACGTATAATGGCCGCATTCCGCGTCGCCCGCGGCCCGGCTGGGCCCATGCGGCGCTCGTTTCGCCGCCTGTCCGCCCGCTCGCGACGGCCGCGAACCGAACGCGTCCGCACGAGTCCAACCGGCGCGTTTCGCGCCGCCCGACGATGTCGGGCGCGTGCCCGGAACGCCCGCCGCCTTGCCGTTCAACCCTGCGCGTTTCGCACCGCACTTTCTGCCATCAGCCTGAATCGATCATGCGTCTGTCTCCCCAAGGCCTCAAGTCCCTCGCTTCCTCCATCGCCTTCGGCACCGCCGCGCGCAACGTCGCGCTCGGCGTGATGCTGCCCGTCGCGCTCGCGTCGACGATCGTCGTCGCCGAGGCGAAGCCGGCCGCCAAGGCCAAGGCCGCGCATGCGGCGCCGGCCGCCGAGCAGTTCACCGGCGCGCCCGCAACCTACATGCCGGGTGCGGTGCCGCCGCCGGGCGTGAACGCACGCTCGTGGGTGCTCGTCGACGCGACCAGCAACACGGTGCTCGCATCGGGCAATGCCGACGAACGTGTCGAGCCCGCGTCGCTGACGAAGCTGATGACGGCGTACCTCGTGTTCGAGGCGCTCGACAAGAAGAAGATCTCGATGGAGCAGATCGTCACGCCGAGCGACGCCGTGCGCCGCGTCGGCCGCGACGAATCGCGCATGTTCATCGAGGCGAACAAGCCGGTGTCCGTGCATGACCTCGTGTACGGGATGATCATCCAGTCGGGCAACGATGCCGCGATCGCGCTGGCCGAACTCGTCGGCGGCAGCGAAGGGCAATTCGTCACGCTGATGAACGACGAGGCGCAGCGCCTCGGCATGAAGGGGACGCACTTCGCCGACGTGAACGGCATGCCCGACCCGAACCACTACACGACGGCCGGCGACCTCGCGAAGCTGTCCGCACACCTGATCCGCGATTTTCCGCAGTACTACAGCATCTTCTCGGAGAAGGAATTCAAGTACAACAACATCCGCCAGGGCAACCGCAACCGCCTGCTGTGGCTGGATCCGACGGTCGACGGCCTGAAGACGGGCCATACGCAGGCGGCCGGCTATTGCCTGATCGCGTCGGCGAAGCGCGCGATCCCGGGTGTGGATGGCCAGCGCCGCCTGGTGTCGGTGATGATGGGTGAGCAGAAGGAAGGCGAGCGCACGCAGGACAGCATGAAGATGCTGAACTACGGCTACAGCGCGTTCGATTCGGTGCGCCTGTTCAAGGGCGGCCAGGCGATGTCGACGCCGCGCATCTACAAGGGCAAGGAAAACACCGTACAGGTCGGCGTGAAGGGTGACCAGTGGGCGACCGTGCCGCGCGGCCTCGGCGACAAGGTCAAGACCGAAGTCGACGTGAACGCGCCGCTGATCGCGCCGCTCGCGGAAGGCCAGCAGGTCGGCACCGTGAAGATCGTCGCCGACGGCAAGACGCTGTCCGAATTCCCGGTCGTCGCGCTGCAGGCGGTGCCGGAAGCGGGTATCTTCGGGCGTATCTGGGACTCGATCCTGCTGATGTTCAGCAAGAAGAAGTAAGCCCGACGGGCCTTTGTTTTTACGACTTCATCCCCATCTGTCATCACTATGAGCCAAGCCGAATTCGAACCGATCGTCTACCTCAGCGTCTCGGCGCAGGAGGAAATGGTGCCGCTGTCGGAAGCCCGTGTCCCGGTGCTCGACCGCGGGTTCATCTTCGGCGATGGCGTGTATGAAGTCGTCCCCGTTTATGCGCATGACGGCGCGCACGTACCGTTCCGGATCGACCAGCATCTGGCACGGCTCGCGCGCAGCCTGAAAAAGATCGGCATCGACGATCCGCACGACGCGGCCGGCTGGCGCGCGCTGATCGAGCGCGTGGTCGAGGCCAATGCCGAAGGCCTCGGCGACGGCAACGCGCTCGTCTACCTGCAGGTGACGCGCGGCGTCGCGAAGCGCGGCCACGCGTTCCCCGCGAACGCGGTGCCGACGGTGTTCGCGATGACGAGCCCGCTGCGCCTGCCGCCGGAAGAAGAGCGCGCGAAGGGCGTGCGCTGCGTGACGGCCGAGGATCGCCGCTGGCTGCATTGCGACATCAAGTCGATCTCGCTGCTCGGCAACGTGCTGATGGCGCAGCATGCGGCGGAACACGATGCGTTCGAGACGCTGCAGTTGCGCGACGGCTACCTGACCGAAGGTTCGTCGTCGAACGTGTGGATCGTGAAGAACGGCGAGCTGCTCGCGCCGCCGCGCAGCAACAAGATTCTCGAAGGGATCCGCTACGCGCTGATCGAGGAGCTGGCCGACGCATGCAAGATCCCGTTCGTCGCGCGCGAGATCAGCGAAGTGGAGTTGCGCGCGGCCGACGAGATCATGATTACGTCGGCCACGAAGGAAGTGCTGCCCGTCACGTCGCTCGACGATCTGCCCGTCCAGGGCGGCAAGCCGGGCCCCGTGTTCGCGGCGTTGTATGACGCGTACCAGCGTGCGAAGGCACGCGAGTTTGAACAGTTTGACCTAACCCGGAGAAAATGATGAGCGAACCGACCAAAACCATCGAGGTGACCGGCGCGATCGATACCCGGAAGGAGTCGCTGCTGGAGTTTCCGTGCGATTTCCCGATCAAGATCATGGGCAAGGCGCACCCGGAGTTCAAGGACACGATCTTCAAGGTCGTGGCCGTTCACGACAACGAGATCGATGTCGAGAAGATCGAGGAGCGCGCGTCGAGCGGCGGCAATTACACGGGCCTCACGATCACCGTGCGCGCGACGAGCCAGGAACAGCTCGACAACATCTATCGCGCACTGACCGGCCATCCGATGGTCAAGGTCGTACTCTGAGCGAAAGCGCTTTCCATCCTCCTTCCTGCGCGCACTCGGCGGGGGTCTTCCCCGCCGCGCGCCGCGCGTCCAGCTCGTCGCACAGCCGCTTGTATTCGGCGACTTCCTGAAGCAGCCAGGTCCTGAATGCCTGCACGCGCGGCGTGTTCAGGAGCGGCGGCGGACACACGAAAAAATAGTGCCACGGGCTCGGCCCGTCGATGTCGAACAGGCGCACGATGCGCCCGTCGAGCAGGTCGTGTACCGCGAGCGAGCGGCGCACCAGCGCGATGCCCTGGCCGTCGATCGCGGCCAGCAGCAGGTTCGACGAATCCTGGTACAGAATCCCCCGTTTTGGCTCGGTCAGCGTCTTGAGCCCGGCCGCGTCGAACCACGGCCGCCACAGCTCGTCATCCGAGCGCAGCAGGTTGTAGTGCACGAGATCGGCGGGCGTTTGCGGCAGCTTGCCGCCGTTCAGCGTCGGCGAGCACGCCGGAAAGAACACCTCGTCGAACATCGGCTCGACATGCAGCCCCGGATAGTTGCCGTGGCCGAAGCGGATCGCGAGGTCGACGTCGTCGCGTGCGAAATCGGTGAGTGAGTTGGTCGACTGCAGCTCGACGTCGATTTCCGGGTGCCGCTCGATGAACGAGCCGATGCGCGGCGTGATGAAGCGCGCGGCGAACGACGACAGCATCGACACCACGAGCCGCCGGTCGCGGTCGCTCGCGCGCACGTCGCGCGTCGCGTCGGCGATCACCATCAGCGCGGTGCGGATCTGCTGCGCGTAGCGCATGCCGGCGTCGGTCAGGCACAGCCGCTTGCCGTTGCGCGTGAACAGCTGCACGCCGAGTTCCTCTTCGAGCGCGCGAACCTGGTGGCTGACCGCGCCGTGCGTGACGAACAGCTCGTCGGCGGCGCGCGAGAAATTCTCGTGACGGGCGGCGGCTTCGAACGCGCGAATCGCGTTCAGCGCAGGTAGCTGGCGGAGGTCCATTTGCTAATTTTCCTCACATCGACGTGAAAATTGGTCGTTTTGTCAGACGCCTTGAAGTGACTACGATTGTAGCCATCGAAGCATTTATTGGCGGAGGCGATCATGCAAGAAATTTCTTCAAGCATCACGTTCGAAATCCCGGTGGGCGAAACGGTGCCGATGAAGGTGCAACGCAGCACGCGGCTGATCGTTCAATGCGGGCCGGTCTGGGCCACGCGCAGCAACGACGTCGACGACTACTTCCTGGTCGATGGCGAAACGCTGAAGCTGCGCCGTGGCGAGCGGCTGTGGCTCAGCGCGGAAGGCCGGGAGGGCGCGCGCGTCGCGTTCTCGGTGTCGCGGCCGCCCAGGGAAGTGGCGCTCGGCGGGCTGGCACGCCTGCGCGAACGCGTAACCGCGCTGATCCACGACGGCTGGCGTACGGTCTGACCTTCATTTCGTCCGACGGATACTGACAATCCGTCCCTTTCCAAGCCCGGCGAGACCCATGGGTTTTCGGTAAACTACCGCCCATGTCCGTTTCGCCGGTTTCCATCGTGTCCACGCCTGTCGCCGTTTCCGCATCGCCCGCCGACTCCCCGGCCCAGCCGGTCACCGTGCGCTGGCGGGGCCTCGAGGCCTACGAGACGAGCTTCGACGCGATGCGCGCGTTCACCGACACGCGCACGGCCGACACCGGCGACGAGATCTGGGTGGTCGAGCATCCGCCCGTCTACACGCTCGGCCAGGCCGGCGACCCGGCCCACCTGCTGGTGGCCGACAGCGGCGTGCCGCTCGTAAAGGTCGACCGCGGCGGACAAATCACCTACCACGGCCCCGGCCAGATCGTCGTCTACCTGCTGCTGGACCTGCGCCGGCGCAAGCTGATGGTGCGTACGCTCGTGACGAAGATCGAGGAGGCCGTGATCGAAACCCTCGCGGCGTATAATCTCGCTTCGGTCCGCAAGGCGGGCGCGCCCGGGATCTACGTGGCGTCCGGCGTGCACGAGGGCGCGAAAATCGCGGCCCTCGGCCTGAAGATCCGCAACGGCTGCAGCTATCACGGGCTGAGCCTGAACGTGAAGATGGATCTGCGCCCGTTTCTTGCGATCAACCCGTGCGGCTATGCCGGACTGGAAACTGTCGACATGGCGAGCCTCGAGGTTGCCGCCGACTGGAACGACGTCGCCCATACGCTGGTGCGCCGTCTGATCGCCAACCTCGACGGCGCATCCGCGGCCGCCGACAAGCCGCAGGCACTGGAACAATCGAATGACTGACGTTACCGCTTCTCCCGCACCGGCCGATTCGGCCGCCACCGCAGCGTACGATCCGACCGCCAAGCAGAAGGCGCAGGCGAAGACGGCGCGCATCCCGATCAAGGTCATTCCGATCGAGAAGCTGAAGAAGCCCGAGTGGATTCGCGTGAAAGCGGCCACCGGCAGTTCGCGCTTCAACGAGATCAAGACGATCCTGCGCGAGCACAACCTGCATACGGTGTGCGAGGAAGCGAGCTGCCCGAACATCGGCGAATGCTTCGGCAAGGGCACCGCGACGTTCATGATCATGGGCGACAAGTGCACGCGCCGCTGCCCGTTCTGCGACGTCGGCCACGGCCGTCCCGATCCGCTCGACGCGGATGAACCGAAGAACCTCGCGCGCACGATCGCCGCGCTGAAGCTCAAGTACGTGGTGATCACGAGCGTCGACCGCGACGACCTGCGCGACGGCGGCGCCGCCCACTTCGTCGAGTGCATCCGCGAAACGCGCGCGCAGTCGCCGGACACGCGCATCGAGATCCTGACGCCGGATTTCCGCGGCCGTCTCGACCGCGCAATCTCGATCCTGAACGCTGCACCGCCGGACGTGATGAACCACAACCTCGAAACGGTGCCGCGCCTGTACAAGGAAGCGCGCCCGGGTTCGGACTACGCGCACTCGCTGAAGCTGCTGAAGGATTTCAAGGCGCTGCATCCGAACGTCGCGACGAAGTCGGGCCTGATGGTCGGCCTCGGCGAGACGGAAGAGGAAATCCTGCAGGTGATGCGCGACCTGCGCGCGCACGACGTCGACATGCTGACGATCGGCCAGTACCTGCAGCCGTCCGAGCACCACCTGCCGGTGCGTGCGTACGTGCATCCGGATACGTTCAAGATGTACGAGGAAGAGGCGTACAAGATGGGCTTCACGCACGCGGCCGTCGGCGCGATGGTGCGTTCGAGCTATCACGCGGATCTGCAGGCGCACGGGGCCGGCGTGGTCTGAGCGTCGCGATCCCGCTGCTGTCTCACGCAGTCGAAAAAGCCCGCAGCGATGCGGGCTTTTTTGTTGCTGCTGACCCGTCCTGAAATAGGTTGACACTTTTTCG